>NZ_JH815205.1:0-260658 GCF_000296465.1 Barnesiella intestinihominis YIT 11860 | reverse complement strand
ATCGCAAGAGAAGGCTTGAATTGAAGCCCCGGTAAACGGCGGCCGTAACTATAACGGTCCTAAGGTAGCGAAATTCCTTGTCGGGTAAGTTCCGACCTGCACGAATGGTGTAATGATCTGGACACTGTCTCAACCGTGACTTCGGTGAAATTGTAGTATCGGTGAAGATGCCGATTACCCGCAACGGGACGAAAAGACCCCGTGAACCTTTACTGCAACTTAGCATTGCGTTTGGGCATTTGATGTGTAGGATAGTCCGGAGGCTACGAGTCGGCGACGCCAGTCGTCGAGGAGCCGCTGTTGAAATACGGACCTTCGAATGTTTGAGCGCTAACTCGCTGTAGCGAGGACACTGTTTGGTGGGTAGTTTGACTGGGGTGGTCGCCTCCAAAAGCGTAACGGAGGCTTCTAAAGGTACCCTCAGACCGATTGGTAACCGGTCGGAGAGTGTAATGGCACAAGGGTGCTTGACTGAGAGACCCACAAGTCGATCAGGTAGGAAACTAGAGCATAGTGATCCGGTGGTTCCGCATGGAAGGGCCATCGCTCAAAGGATAAAAGGTACTCCGGGGATAACAGGCTGATCCCTCCCAAGAGCTCATATCGACGGAGTGGTTTGGCACCTCGATGTCGGCTCGTCACATCCTGGGGCTGGAGAAGGTCCCAAGGGTTGGGCTGTTCGCCCATTAAAGTGGCACGCGAGCTGGGTTCAGAACGTCGTGAGACAGTTCGGTCTCTATCTGTTGTGGGCGCAGGAAATTTGCGGAGATCCGACACTAGTACGAGAGGACCGTGTTGGACAGACCCCTGGTGCATCGGTTGTTCCGCCAGGAGCACAGCCGAGTAGCTAAGTCTGGAAGGGATAAGCGCTGAAAGCATCTAAGTGCGAAGCCCACTCCAAGATAAGATTTCCATATAGGGACGTCAAAGACGATGACGTAGATAGGCCGCAGGTGTACAGGCAGCAATGTCACAGCCGAGCGGTACTAATAGCCCGAAACTTTCGGAAGTGCGAGACGTCGAGGGTAGATAAGGGAGGCAGAGATTGCGAAAGACTCTTTTTTTTCGTCAAGGATCGAGACATTCAGGCGGTTACAGCGCGGGGGATCCACCTCTACCCATTCCGAACAGAGAAGTTAAGCCCCGCCACGCCGATGGTACTGCGCAAGTGGGAGAGTAGGTAGCCGCCAACTTATAGGAGAGAGAGCCGGAGAGGGAGAACCCCTTCGGCTTTCTCTCTTTTTGTATATAGGACTCACAACGAGGCAAGGCAGGAGAGACACATGAACGCCCCTAAAGTCACATCGTTTCCATGATTATCCCTCTCCCCTGTACCGGAATGCCGAACAGGAGAGAAGTGCTAAGCCCCTCGGTAACGAGTGCAGAGAGGAATAGTACGATTTGTTGGACTTATAGGCAATTTCGACGCCTTTCGATTTGATATATTACTGTTAGAACTCGTGTATTTTGAAATGTTTGTTACCGATTTGGGAAGCTAAGCGAGGAACCCCGCTATTGTACATTTTACCGGTCTTAAAGAGAACAAGACTTTCAGCACCGCTCAATAGGAACATATCGAGGAAGGTTTTCATATAGGCCGAAGTATCGGTCGTTTTGTATCTGATGTGAATCACTTTTCCGGGTATAATATAGGTGCGGGGTAGTGTACTCGCTTTTGCAAGGAAACGTTCACTGTCGGAGGTTACTAATATTTTGTAAAATTCGGGTAAAGTATCTATGAATTTTTTTAATTCGATATAGCATTGTTCTATTAGTAGCTTCTGTTCTCTGGGAGGAAGCATTTCGTCCATACCCTCTGAGTCTTTGAAATCACCGAGTAATTCGAGGAATCGGAAGGAAGCGGCCACATATTTTTCCCCGATGTTTTTGTGATGTAAATCAATGAGTGATTGTAGTTTTTCGGAGGGTGTGAAAAGTTCTCTGAATAAGTTTGGAAACGCTTGGGTATGTATGATGCTGTTGGTGTAGATGTGATATTGTAGATATTGAGAGTTTAGAACGGTATCGTCGAATATTTTTTTATCGATGATACTTTGTCGGGAAGCATGAATATTAGGCAATGTGTCGATGACTACGATTTTAGAGTCAGATAGAGAGTATTTGATTTTTTCTTGTTCTATAATCCAGTTAATTTTATTGGGGAGCATGTATTCGGTCAATTCGAACGGATAGGTCCAGTTGATTTTGAAGTCGATGTGTTTTTCCTTGCATAAGGAGTAAATAGACAATATTCCCCGTAGCTTGTCTGCCAATCCCGGATTGTAAATGGTATTGTCTACCATTATGATTACGCATTTGTTCCCTGTATGAATGCATGGTGAGTCGCTTGTTCCCGTTGAATAACGTTGTTGCAATAAATCGATAAACCATCTTGCAGACTCCTCTTTCATCTTTTTTACGGTTTTGGAAGATGGAGATTTATAGACCGAGTTGCAATAGTTTAGAATACGATTATATATGGAGGTAAACATGAACTTGCAATTCTTATGAAATGATTGTTGAGTATACTTAATCATTGAAAATGGGTGTTTGTATCATATTGATTTTTCTTAGACAAATATATAATATTATAATTTAAAAGGGAACGACTTTCTATATAGTTTATAAAATCTATTAAATATTTTTATACGGGTTGTCTTGTTCTGAAAATGTGTTTACATTTACAAATAAATTGTGAAATATAGTGCTATGAGACGGATAAATGCCATGGGAAAGCAAATCTTATTTTTATTGTTCATTTGTAGTATTTCTATTGTTCAAGCCGAGGAAAACCGTGTTATCGTAGGGGCTGAAAGAACGGCTGAATATTATCCTCTTTTGGAAGGAAAACGAGTAGCCGTTTTTTCCAATCATACGGGTATGATTGGTAATAGACATTTAGTAGATGTTCTGGTCGGAGAGGGTTTGAATGTGGTAACTATCTTCTCTCCCGAGCATGGGTTTCGAGGAAATGCCGATGCCGGAGAGCATGTGTCGGGGTCGATCGATCCTAAGACAGGAATAAAAATAAGTTCGCTGTATGATGGAAAATCAGGACGTCCGTCGGACGAATCTATGCGTATGTTCGATGTTCTGGTAGTCGATATTCAAGATGTGGGACTACGGTTTTATACCTACTATATTTCAATGGTTAAGTTGATGGATGCATGTGCCGAACATGGTCGTATGGTGATTGTTTTGGATCGTCCGAATCCTAACGGTCATTATATCGACGGGCCTATTCTTGATATGAAATATAAATCAGGAGTAGGTTGGTTGCCTATACCGGTAGTGCACGGTATGACTTTGGGAGAATTGGCTCGTATGGTAAACGGGGAGCGTTGGCTCTCCGATGGTCGCATTTGTGATTTGACTGTAATACCGTGTAAAAATTATACACATCGAACTATGTATGAACTTCCCATTCCTCCTTCTCCTAATTTGCCGAATATGAAATCGATATATCTTTATCCGTCGACTTGTTATTTCGAGGCGACTCCGGTAAGTTTGGGCCGGGGAACCGATTGGCCGTTTCAAATTTATGGACATCCCAACATGGTAGGTTATACATTCTCTTTTACTCCTCGTAGTGTGCCGGGAGCGAAAAATCCTCCTTTGTTGAATAAGAAATGTTACGGTGTGGATTTGACTCGATTATCCAATGAAGAAATATGGGAAAAGGGTATTAATTTCGATTATGTGATAGATGCTTATCGCAACCTTAATTTAGGAGATCATTTCTTTCGCCCGTTTTTCGAGAAATTAATAGGTGTGGATTATGTACGTGAAATGATAAAGGCGGGGAAATCGTCCGAAGAAATAAAGGCTATGTGGCATGATGACGTAGAAAAATTCAGAGAGCAACGTCGTCCTTATTTATTATATGAAGAGTAATAACCATTAAATTTAATAAAAACAAATGACACCTGCTGTTGTCTTGATCGCCATTTTTGCTTATTTCATTGTGTTGTTCGGTATTTCCTATATAGTAGGACATAGAGCCGATAACCAGGGCTTTTTTGTGGGTAATCGTAAATCTCCCTGGTATGTTGTAGCTTTTGCCATGATTGGCTCTATGATTTCAGGCGTAACATTCATTTCGGTTCCGGGTATGGTTGCGGCCAGCGGCTTTTCCTATTTACAAATGGTTTTAGGTTTCGTGGTCGGACAGATACTGATTGCTTATGTGCTGGTTCCGCTATTTTATAAAATGAACTTAGTTTCCATTTATGAGTATTTGGAGAACCGGTTCGGCATGTCTTCCTATCGTACGGGAGCTTGGTTTTTCTTCATATCCAAGATGTTAGGTGCTGCGGTAAGATTGTTTTTGGTCTGTGTGGTTTTGCAGTTACTCGTTTTCGGGCCGATGAAGTTACCATTTCTTTTAAATGTAATTTTTACAGTAGGATTAGTTTGGCTTTATACCTTTCGAGGTGGAGTAAAGTCATTGATTTGGACCGATACGTTGAAAACCGTGTGTCTCATTGTTTCTGTCATATTGTGTATTTATTATATCGCTACCGATTTGCATTTGGACTTTGGCGGTTTATGGCAGACGATAAACCAATCGGATATGTCGCGCATGTTTTATTTTGACGATGTGAACGATAAGCGATATTTCTTTAAACAATTCTTGGCAGGGGTCTTTACGATGATTGCCATGAATGGTCTCGACCAAGACATGATGCAACGAAATTTGAGTTGCAAGAACTTCAAGGATTCTCAAAAAAATATGATAACTAGCGGTATTTCGCAGTTTTTCGTAATATCCCTGTTTTTGATGCTGGGCGTTCTTTTGTATGTATATGCCGAGATAAACGGCATTCAAGCTCCACAAAAGAGTGACGAATTGTTTCCTATGATTGCGACACAAGGATATTTTCCTGTAATTGTCGGAATTTTGTTTGTTGTCGGACTTATATCTTCGGCATATTCGGCAGCAGGCTCGGCTTTGACCGCATTGACAACTTCGTTTACAGTCGATATTCTGGGTGTGAAAGGTAAAAGCGAAGACCAAGTTGTCAGGCTTCGTAAGCGAGTGCATGTGGGTATGGCCGTGGTCATGGGTATTGTGATTTTTGTTTTTAACTTGCTCAATAATACGAGTGTCATCGATGCCGTTTATATTTTAGCCAGTTATACCTATGGTCCTATATTGGGGTTATTTGCTTTTGGTATATTTGTAAAGAAGCAGGTAAAAGATAAGTACATACCATTGGTTGCCATACTTTCACCTATTCTTTGCTTTATATTAGATCGGAATTCTCAGACTTGGTTCGGAGGGTATTCGTTCAGTTATGAATTACTGATATTGAATGCTCTGTTCACATTCATAGGTTTATTGTTCCTGATAAGGAAACAGACCCCCGGATCCACAAAATCATAAGGTGTATGAAGTACAGTATTTCCGGTATCATAATAGGGCTTGTTTCTCTTCTTTCATCTGTGTCTGCGGGCGAATGGATTCGTATCAATCAATTAGGTTATTTGCCCGAATCTCCTAAGGTAGCGGTATTTATGAGCGAAGGAAAAGCTGCTGTGGAAGAATATGTACTTGTCGAGGTGTTTACCGGGGAGATTGTGAAGTGGTTTGATAATCCGAAAAAGGCGAATACATGGGGACGTATGCAGTCTGTTTATCGTCTCGATTTCAGCGATTTTAAAACAGAGGGAACTTATGTGTTAAGAGTAGGGGAAACTATGTCTCCTCGGTTTGTCATAGGCAATCGGGTATACGACGGAACCGCCGATTTCATTTTGCGGTATATGCGACAGCAACGTTGCGGTTTTAATCCGTTCGAACAGGACAGTTGCCATATCCACGATGGGTATATCGTTTATCACCCGACGAGAAATGGCGAACGAATCGACGTTCGGGGAGGTTGGCATGATGCGAGCGACCAGTTACAATATGTCACCACATCGGCTAATGCTACCTATCAAATGATGTTTGCCTATCTGAAAAATCCGGAGGTCTATGGAGATGCGTATGATGCATACGGTTTACCCGGAGCAAACGGTATTCCCGATATTGTCGATGAGATTAAATGGGGGTTGGATTGGCTTAATCGTATGAATCCCTCGAAAGGCGAAATGTACAATCAAATTGCCGACGACCGAGATCACAAAGGCTTTAAATTACCCTCGCAAGACCATATAGATTATGGTTGGGGGAAAGGTACGGGACGTCCTGTTTATTATTGTTCGGGAAAGCCTCAGGCGCGAGGCGAGTTCTCCAATGCAACGACTGGTGTTGCTAGTACGGCTGGGAAATATGCATCTTGCTTCGCATTGGGAGCCGAGATATTGAAAGATTTTTATCCCGATATGGCCGATACTTTGCTTGTTAAAGCTCGTGAGGCCTATTGGCATGGAGCGAATAATCCCGGAGTTTGCCAAACAGCTTCGGTCGTTTCTCCATACATTTATGAGGAGTGTAACTGGACTGACGACATGGAATTGGCAGCCGTTCAATTATATGTATCTACGGGAGAAACCTCTTTTTTACAAGAGGCTGTCAAATATGGAAGATTCGAACCGGTTACACCGTGGATGGGAGCCGATAGTGCTCGTCACTATCAATGGTATCCTTTTATCAATTTAGGGCATTATCATTTGGCGAGTGTGAGCGATTCGCGCATAAGTAAGGAGTTTGGACGCAATCTGCGTAGTGGTATCGAACGAGTTTATGAACGGGCGCAGGGAAATCCTTTTTTGAATGGAATCCCGGCAATATGGTGTTCCAATAATTTGACAGTCGCTATGGCTACACAATGCCGCCTTTATCGTGAATTGACAGGTGACAACCGATATCGGGAGATGGAGTCCTCGTTGATCGATTGGTTATTCGGGTGCAATCCGTGGGGTACGAGTATGATTACCGAGTTACCTTTATGGGGCGATTATCCCGTCGATCCGCACACGCCGTTAATCGCTTTGGGGGTTGGTACGACGGTCGGTGGATTAGTCGATGGCCCCGTATATTCGTCCATCTTCGATAGTTTGAGAGGCGTTCGTTTGACGAGAAGAGATCCTTATGCCCGTTTTCAATCAGAGATAGTATATCATGACGATATACAAGATTACTCTACGAATGAACCTACGATGGACGGAACGGCCAGCCTCAGTTATTTGCTGTCATCTCTGCAAAAGGAGGGTATGAAATCTCGCGGATTGGATAGAAACGAGTATGCTTATGGAGGAATCGTCCGTACCGATGCCGAGAAGAAACAAATTTCGCTTGTTTTTACGGCTGCTGATAAGAGCGATGGCGCTCGGCATATTTTAGAAGTTTTGGGAAAATGTGATGTGAAAGGTTCATTTTTCTTCACCGGCGAATTTTATGAGCGTTTCCCCGAAACTATACAGACTTTGTACAATGCCGGACACTATGTAGGGGCTCACGGCGATGCGCATCTGTTATATTGTGCTTGGGAAAATCGGGACTCTACTTTGGTAAGTCAAGCGCAGTTCGAGCAAGATATGTTAGATGTATATGCTCGCATGCGCAAATCTGGTATAGATGTATCGCGATCCAATCTGTTCATTCCTCCTTATGAATATTATAATGAGAAGATTTCAGCTTGGGCGAGAGGATTGGGGTTAAGGCTTGTGAATTTTACTCCCGGCACATGGACCAATGCCGACTATACGACTCCCGATATGAAGAATTATCGTAGTAGCGAGTCTATATACGATAGGGTAATGGAGGTCGAAAAACGCAATGGATTGAATGGTCATATTATGTTGTTTCATTTAGGAACCGATGACAAACGTACCGATAAGTTTTATGAGCGCTATCTCGAACGGCTTATTCGTGCATTGCAGAGGAAAGGATATACATTCGTCGCACTTCCCGAAGCCGTGGGAAAATAAAGGACGATTCGGAATTTTTATAAAAGAATTTGGTTCGTAGCGAATTTAGACCCATCTTTGCACCCGAAAAATAAGGAAAATCCTCATCGGAGGGTATTATAATGATAGTTGTAATGCCGGATAAGATGAATGGTGAAAATCATTCTCTTGTCCGGCTTTTTCTTAAAAGAGGTTTTATGAAAGAATTGGATTTGACAAAAGGTAGTGTACTCAAAACGCTACTTCAATTTGCCGTTCCTTTTTTGATTGCGAATCTGCTTCAAGCTCTTTATGGCGGAGCCGATCTGTTTGTAGTAGGGTGGTTCGACGATGCCGCCAGTGTCGCTGCCGTTGCCATTGGTAGTCAGGTTATGCAGACGATTACAGGGATTATTTTAGGATTGACCACTGGTACTACTGTCGTTATAGCTATGGCAACGGGTGCGAAAAATTATCGCGATGTCGCGACTTCTATCGGTACGTCCATTTGCCTATTTGCTTCGGTCGGTTTGTTTTTGACGTTGATTATGGTTGTTTTTCATAA
This sequence comes from Barnesiella intestinihominis YIT 11860, assembly GCF_000296465.1. NCBI lineage: Bacteria > Pseudomonadati > Bacteroidota > Bacteroidia > Bacteroidales > Barnesiellaceae > Barnesiella > Barnesiella intestinihominis. The sequence goes on along the minus strand of NZ_JH815205.1, from coordinate 252,260 downwards.
TTATATTGCTGTTCTCATGCACACGCCGGTCGAGGCCATGCGTGATGCAAAACATTATTTACTGATTTGTTCGATAGGCATTCCGTTTATCATGGGATATAACGTTGTATGCGGGATTCTTCGAGGATTGGGCGATTCGAAAACTCCGCTTTATTTTGTCGCTTTGGCTTGTGTTATCAATATCGTGTTTGATGTCGTTCTTGTCGGTTTTTGTCATTTGAGAGCGGCGGGAGCAGCGATTGCCACGGCATCTTCGCAAGGCATTAGTTTTTTAACGGCACTCTGGTTCCTCCATAAACGAGGATTTCATTTCCCTTTTTCCCGTCGGGATATTCGATTAAGCCCGATTCTTTCTCGCCGGATTTTTGTGTTGGGAGCGCCTATCGCTTTACAGGATGCTTTGGTGAATGTATCATTTTTATTGATAACCGTTATTGTCAATCAAATGGGTGTTATTGCTTCGGCAGCATTGGGAGTCGTCGAGAAAATTATCGTATTTGCCATGTTGCCCCCGATGGCCATATCGTCGGCAGTAGCTACGATAACGGCTCAGAATTATGGGGCGGGATTGTTGTTGCGAATGAAACGCTGCCTTTATTCGGGAATTGGTATGGCATTGATATTCGGGGTATCGGTCTGCGTTTATTCTCAGTTTTTGCCCGATACGCTAACCGGAATCTTTACAAAGGATCCGGCTGTAATTGCGATGGCTTCCGAATACTTGCGTGGATATAGTATCGACTGTATTATCGTCAGTTTCGTGTTTTGTATCAATTCTTATTTCAGTGGGCAAGGAAATTCGTTATTCCCTATGATTCATAGTATAATAGCGACTTTCGTTTTTCGTGTCCCGTTATCTTATCTGTTCGGACAGATAGACTCGGCGTCATTGCATCTGATGGGATTTGCTCCTCCTATTTCGACATTTGTTTCGTTGCTGATTTGTATTTGGTATATCAGACGAACGAACCGTAAATTGGAGTATAAATTCCGATCGTTGTAAACGATAAAATCTATTTTATACGAAGCATTTTGTATTTTTGTGAAAAATGAGTGGAAAGAGAAGTCTGTATGGAAATAGAACTTAGAAATGAATGTTTCTCGGACTATCCCGAAACAGAAAATGTAGTTCGGGAGGCTTTTTGGAATCGTTATTCTCCCGGGTGTTACGAACATTATTTGATTCATATCATGCGGTATAGTCGGGCGTTTGTACCGCAGTTGGATTTTGTTGCCGTATTCGATGATAAGATCGTTGGGAATATAGTCTTTTTGAAATCGGTCATTCAAGCCGATACCGGAAAAGAATACGAGGTTTTATCTTTGGGGCCTATTTCGGTGTTGCCAGAATATCAGAACATGGGTATCGGGAAAAGATTGATCGACCATACTCGAAATTTAGCCAAATGTATGGGCTTTCGTGCAATCTTATTATGCGGGGAGCCCGACTACTATTTGCGAAGGGGATTTGTGCCTGCCGAGACCTTAGGAATACGGACAGCAGACGACATGTATGCCGATGCGTTGCATGTGTGCGAGTTATATGAAAACGCATTATCCGATGCAAGAGGACGTTATATTGAAAATCCTGTATATAATATAGATGAATCTCAGGCTATTGAGTTCGATAAAAAATTTGAACCGAAAGAACTTGTTGTCGGGACTCCTTCTCAGAAACGCTTTGACCGAATAGTAGCCATGCGAAGAAAGGCTTGATTGGGAATTATCGTAGTTTTGAAATAAATGATGACGGTGTTTGTTTTGTAATTTTTGCGGAATCGATAAAAAATCTTAAATTTGTATTTTTAATAGAAATACCTTTGAAACAGTTGCTCCATAAAATAGCGAGATATTTTCTGCCTGTACTATTCATTTCGTACATAGGCTGCATTTCGCTGTTCACACACTCGCATGTAGTCAATGGAGTGACGATTGTCCATTCTCACCCGTATAAACCGGGAACGGAACACGGACATACAACGGCTGAGTTTCAGTTGATACACATGTTGTCCAGTATCGAGACGGAGAATCCGTCGATGTGGGCTTTTGTATCGGTGATTTTGTTTTCTTATTGCAGTCGGTTGTTTTTCCCGTCCAGATATTTCTGTCTCATTTCCGAGAAATGGGGCGCTCATGGTTTGCGAGCTCCGCCCGTTTCGGTTCTGTAATATGATATATTTAGGAGAAAAGAGTTGTTGTCCTTATCTTATTTCAAGGTAGGGACAACAGATTGTATTTTATTATTTAGAATCGAAAAATGAAGAATTATATATTATTATGGGTATGCCTGTGGTGTGCCGGGCAGTTATGTGCCGAAACTGCCGTATCGAAATCTTTGGACATCAATATTGTCGGTCATGTATTGGATAAGAACACACGAGAACATTTACCGTATATTTCAGTTGTTTTGAAAGGTACGACTATCGGTGTAATGACCGATGCATCGGGTCACTATTTTTTGAAAAATTTGCCGGAGGGAGATTTCTTTCTCGAAACCTCTTCCGTAGGATATAAGACAGAGCGTCGTAAGGTTTCGCTGAGGAGGGGGACGACTTTGGAAATCGATTTTGAAATCGAAGAGGATGCCGTTGTTTTAGACGGGGTTGTCGTTTCTGCCAATCGTAGTGAAACCACACGCCAATTAGCGCCGACTTTGGTCAATGTTTTGAATATAAAGACGTTTGAAAATACCAACTCCAACTCTTTGGCACAAGGCCTTAATTTTCAGCCGGGTGTCAGGGTCGAGAACGATTGTCAAAACTGCGGTTTTCAACAAGTCCGTATAAATGGGCTCGACGGTCCGTATACACAGATATTGATGGATTCTCGTCCCATATTCAGCGCATTGTCGGGTGTATATGGGTTGGAACAGATTCCGGCCAATATGATAGAGCGAGTGGAAGTGATGCGGGGAGGAGGTTCTGCATTATTCGGAGCTTCGGCAATAGCGGGGACAATCAATATTATTACGAAGGAACCGTTGCGTAATAGCGGTTCGATAGCGCACAGTATCACTTCTATTGGTGGAAGCGGCGACTTCGACATAGCACTTCGCTGAATGCTTCGCTCGTAACCGACAATAATAAAGCCGGTATTTACATTTTCGGGCAGAATCGTCAGCGAAGCGGTTACGACCACGATAACGACGGGTTCACAGAGTTGCCCGAATTAAAGGCTCAGACATTGGGCTTTCGCTCTTATTTGAGAACCAGCAATTATTCCAAACTAACGTTTGAATATCATCATATCAGTGAATATCGACGAGGTGGCGATCGCCTGAACCGTCCGCCGCACGAAGCCGATATAGCGGAGCAGTTGAATCATTCTATCGACGGAGGAGGTTTGAATTATAGCCTGTTTACTCCCGATGAAAAACATCGGGTTAATGTATATGCTTCGGCTCAGCATATCGGCAGGGACAGTTATTACGGAACGGAACAAAATCTTAACGCATACGGCGAAACGGAGGACTTGACTGTCGTGGCAGGTACTCAATACATATACAGTTTCGATAAATGTTTGTTTATGCCTGCCGATTTAACAGCCGGTATCGAATATAATTATGATAATTTGCGAGATGAGATGAAAGGGTATAATCGCAAGACTCGTCAAGAGGTACATACCGAGAGTGCTTTTCTGCAAAACGAATGGAAGAACGATCGTTGGAGTATCCTTGTTGGAGGACGGTTGGATAAACATAATCTGATAGATCATGTCATTTTCAGTCCGAGAGCCAACTTGCGTTTCAATCCTGTTAGAGATGTGAATTTGCGTTTAAGTTATTCTTCCGGGTTTCGGGCTCCCCAAACGTATGATGAAGATTTGCATGTTGCTGCGGTAGGAGGAGAAGCTACGATGATAAGACAAGCTGAGAATTTGAGGGAAGAAAAATCCCACAGTGTAAGTCTTTCGGCCGATATGTATCGTCGTTTCGGGGCTTTTCAATGTAACCTGTTGTTGGAAGGTTTTTATACTCGATTGAATCATGTTTTTGTTCTTGAAGAGATAGGGAAAGACGAAGAACACAATGCGGTGATAAAAGAACGACGTAACGGACAGGGTGCGGAGGTTGCAGGGGTGACGGTCGAAGGCAAGGTAGCCTATCTTTCTTTGGTGCAGTTACAAGCAGGTGTAACTTGGCAGAAAAGTCATTATACAAGGCCTGAAAAATGGAGCAAAGATAGTTCTGTTCCGGCAGAAAAGCGAATATTCCGTACCCCCGATTGGTATGGTTATTTTACGGCCACATATTCTCCGGTAAAACCTCTGAACATAGCTCTTTCGGGAACTTATACCGGTTCTATGATCGTTCAGCACATGAAAGGTTACATACCGAAAGATATGGCTGTAACTACTCCCGACTTCTTTGATATGAACCTGAAAATATCTTATGATTTTTCGTTGTATAAATTCATTACTCTGCAACTGAATGCTGGCGTTCAGAATATTTTTAACGCTTATCAAAGAGATTTCGATCAGGGAAAGGAAAGAGATTCGGGTTATATTTATGGCCCCTCTATGCCTCGTAGCTATTTTGCCGGAGCAAAGTTGATGTTCTGAAACAATTTCTAATGTTTATAAACACTTAAAAGCCACAGTTTTGCTGTGGCTTTTATTTTTTATACAAGAGACATGTTTTGTAGGTGTTTGATTATTAGTTATATGTGTTAATATAAAATTATAATTTAACAGATTTTGTTTAATCTATGTAATTTCTGAGTGGTAAATTATCTTTGCATTCAGAATAATTAACATAAGAGGGACCGCAAAAAATCTTTTGAATTTTAATATTAAATGAAATCACGGAGTGAATAAGTGTAATCACATAAAAAGGGGAATATTGCTAATCTTTTGGGGGATATTGCTTGTGAGCTTGGTTCAAGCTCAAGAATCCAAGTCCCCTATATCTTCATTTTCTAAGAGTTACCCGGATTATGTCGTTTTTTTACCCGAGGGGAAAATAGATTCGGTTTTTTATCATGCGCATTCTTCTATTATACCGGTTATATTTAAAGTGAATAAATACGATTTGTTCCCTAATAAACAATTGGATAGTATCGTCGAAGTGTTGAGCCGAGTACAAAAAGACGCTTCGGTACGTATAGCCTATCTTTGGATCGGAGGAAGCGCTTCTCCCGAGGGGCCTTCTAAATGGAACCATAAGTTGGGGGAGTATCGTTCGCAAGCGTTGGCGAAATATTTATCGAAAGAGACAGGATTTCCGAAGGATTTGATGAGGGTGGAAAATCTGTGGGAAGATTGGTACTCTTTTGAAGTTGCATTGAAGAATGGGGCAAAGATTCCCAATAAAGAAAAAGTTCTCGATATTTTGGGGAAAGAGAAAGACAATGAACGGAGAAAGTCGCAGATTATCGCTCTCGACAAGGGCTATACATGGCATAGAATTATTCGCGATATATTCCCTCCGTTCCGCAATGCACGTATGGCTATCGTATGTCATGAACGGTCTGAACGTATTCCGGTAAATGTCGAGAGGTTATCTTTCGACTATTCGTTGCCTGTAAGGGAACCGGTATCTTCGTTTCCGATGAATACGACAGAAAATCGAAGAAGAGTGATTGCCGTTAAGACCAATTTGTTGTTTGTCGCTGTGCTGACCGCCAATCTCGGTTTTGAGGCCGAGCTGTGGCCTCACTGGTCGATAGACCTTCCGGTATGGTATTCGCCTTACGATATTACATCGACTCGTAAGTTGCGTTTGCTGGCGGTTCAACCCGAAGTACGGTGGTGGCCGGGAGCGGTTATGAATGGTCATTTTATAGGGTTGCATACTCATGTGGCGGGGTTCAATGTCGCCATAAACGATAAGGCGCGTTATCAAGATCCTAACCATGCGCTTTGGGGTATGGGGCTGAGCTATGGATATGCCTTTTCATGGGGAAAGGACAATCGGTGGGGAATAGAGTTTAACATAGGAGTCGGTTTTGCCGAGTACGATTATGATGCCTATCGTAATCGCAGAAATGGCGCTTTATTTAAATCCGGTTCCGATGTCTATTGGGGAGTTACGCGTGCAGGAGTAAATCTGTCGTATAAATGGTCTTTCGCTCGTAGGAATAAGAAAAACAGATAGGAATAGAGATGAAAGAGTACGGTTTTCATATCATAGCGTTTGTTTGCATTGTGTCGTTATTCGTAACGGCATGTGATAAAACGATCCATCAATATCCCGAGTCGGAGAAAACATGGGTAATGGTGGAACTGAATGCCGATCGTACACCTCCTGTGTATTATAAAGAATTGACGTATGATGCTGAGGGTGAATCTTCGATAAATGATTTAGAACCTGTCCTTTCGGGAAATTACACAGCCGATGAGCGATTGTGTTTGCGCTTTGTTGTCGAGCTGTATGAAATGCCGGGGGAGATGGACGATGTGAATAAAGGCAATCTGGTGGAACGCCGTGAAATATCGGTAGAAAGATTGACAGACGCTCCGCAAGATACATTGTATTTCTGTTTGGCAGATGGAAATTATAAGGTGTTGGCATGGGCCGATTATGTGCCGAAGGAAGAGCCTGCCGACTGGCATTTCAGTACCGATAAACTCGATGCCGTTAGGGCGAATGTATCTCATAAACCGTTGGATAATCATCATAAAAATTCGGCTGCCGGGAATTGTGATTTTATAGTCGATTCGAGCCGAGATGATAAAGCAGGTCCGGTTAGTTTGTCGGGAAATGAGGCTTCTGGGGCTGCTGCCGATGGTCATATGGTTTCGGTATATATGGAGCGAGCCTCTGGCCGTTTTCGGTTATGGGCTACCGATTTACAAGAGTTTAGAAAGAAAAGGAGTGCTGTGGACGATTTGCATATTAAAATCATATACAAGCAATATGTCAGTGTCGGATATAATGTGGGAACAGAAATGCCCAATGCTTTTGTCGAGACTCGTACAATGGAAACCGCTCCCACGACACTGACCAACGATGGAACGCTTCTTTTGGCTTATGATTATGTGCTTGCTTCGGATCGTCGGGAAGACCACGTGCTGGTAGATGTCTTTGTATACGATGGAAATGGGAAAGAAATAAATCATTACCAGAATATCGACGTGCCCCTTTATCGCAATAGAGAGACCGTTATTAAGGGGCCGTTTTTGACAAAGACCATAGGAAGCGGCGATATCGGTATTGACGATGATTTCGATAATGAACATGTTGTGGTGATACCCGATTGAGAATATATTTTTAACCATTTTATATTATTTCATCATGAAAAAGAGTTATTATTTTTTAGCGGGAATGGCTTTGTTGGGACTGATGACAGGCTGTTCCAATGAATTGGACGAACCCGGGGCGAACCCGAACGGCGACGCAGTGCGTATCATGTTCGAAGCACCCGAAGCCTTGCAGGTGACACGTGCGGTGACCGGTACGAATAGTGCACAAGGAGGATTGACAAACGTAGATTGGAGTAAGTACGATCTTCGTTATCAGGTGGCTGTTTATTCCGAAGATGGTGCGACATTGCTCGTTGCACCCCAGACTCAGGTAGTCGATACCTATGGACCTGTTTCCTTCGAATTTCGTCTTACGCCGAACAATACCTATAAATTTGTAGCGTGGGCCGATTTTGTAAAACAAGGAGAAACGTCCGATTTGCATTATAACACGTCCGATTTTACCGACATTTCGATAAAAGATGGGCTTGATGCTCAATTGAACGACGAGAGTAGAGATGCCTATTTCTTTATGAAAAATATCTCGGTGACACAAACGTTCGGTGAAACCATGACTTTGAAACGCCCGTTTGCAAAACTTCGTGTGATTACCACCGATTGGGCATCCGAAGGCATGGAGATGCCCGATAATTTCAAGGTCGCTTATCACGATTGTGTACGATTCTCTGCTTTAAATGCCGTTACCGGCGAGGCTGTCGGTAGTGCCGATGCCGAAAGTTCGGAGGTTTATACCGCAGCGATTATGCAAGATGAAACAGGTGATAAATTTTATGAAGGGGGATATGATGCTACTGCGAATAACCGTACGTTGGTAATCGACTATCTCATTACCGGCGACGAGCAACGTGCCATACATTTCAGTTTGGAGATGTTGAAAGGAACAGCCCCGGTCGTTACAAAAGATTTTACAACCAATATACCCGTACAAAGGAATTATCTCACTACGATTTTGGGAAATCTGTTGACTGTGGGCGGAACGATAGATGTAAATATCCAAGAAGGTTTCAAGAACGAATGGATCGAGGGCGAAGAATGGTGGAATCCGGAGGAAATCACACCTTCTCAACCGGCTTACGATGAACAGACCAATACCTATTCGGTCTATACGAGAGAAGAGTTTGCTTGGCTGCCTACTCATATCGATGATATGCTTACGGCTACCCCCGGTTTTACCTTGCGTATCTGCAACGATATAGATATGAGCGGTGTCGAGTGGAGCCCGATTTATCCCGGTTCCAGCGGTAGGACATATACGGTCGACGGACAAGGTCACACGTTGCGCAATTTTTCCATGAGCGGGAAGTTCGGGGCGGTCTATGAGTATAAGCTGGGTTCATTTGTTTTGGATAGATATAATGCATATACCGGCGTATGGGGTAAATTCGACGGAATCATGAAGAACCTTACTTTCGAAAATATAACGATCAATGGTCTTGCCCATGCGGAGTTCCCGGTAAAAGATGTAGACGGAGAACCCGTCGATCACAGCAAAGAGTTCTCTTATTTTGCAGGGTGTATCGGTTATACCGGAGGTAATCAGTGGAGTATGAACAGCAAGTTCGAGAATGTACACGTCAGACACATACAGATTAAGTCGTCTGCCACTCCTTCTCAAAATCTCGGTGGTCTGGTCGGTTGGATTGGTTCCGGCGGAGGAAGTGTCGGGAATAGAGTCGCCGCTTTAAAAAACTGTTCTGCGACAGATGTACATCTCACGGGATATCAGGCCGGTGGTCTTGTCGGACAAGTGTTGGGCGATCGAGGCGTATCGTTTGATGATTGTCAGACGGAAAATGTCTATATACGTTATTCGAGTATTTCGTCATCATCAGGTTTTATAGGGAATATTGGCGACGGTGGAATTAACATCAGTTGGTCGGCAGCCATAGAAATCAATAATTGCAACCCGGCTCAAAACGTTTATTACATCAATGACAGAACCGGGGAGCCCAATACCACTTATAAACCTCAGAGTCCTTTCTACGGGCACAAAAACAGTGTCGATGTGGTGACGATTACTCCGGAGGAAACGACAGAACCGTAACGATCGTCGGGAACAATTTTATAACAGAATATTATTTGGGTAGAATCCAATATAGAAAATGGGGTTGTGTCAAAACATCGACACAACCCCATTAAAAAATGACAGTTTCTGACCACGCATACAGAAGTACTCTGAGTAAAAGGGTTAGAAGCTATTTGAATTAATATCTTTAATTTTCTCCTCTCCTGTGCAGTCATTCCCCGTAATGCTGGGACACGGCAGGGGAAATTCTGAAATAGGAATACTGCTTGCCTCTCTCAGAATCGCCTTTTATTGGGCTTTCCTCTCTGTATTGTCGTCATACTTCCTCTTCCTTTACTCGCACAATGCGAATAGGTTCGGTTTTATTATTTGGTCATTAGTCTTAAAACGATATAACCCCCGAATATTTGCAGAAGCATGCCGGGAATGCCTATTCGAAAATCTTGTATGGCGGTGAAAAAATTACCTGCAATAGCCCATTCTACAAGGCTCCCTGCTACTTGATAGGAGAGTACGACTCCCGTCAAGATGAGTAGAGAGACTTTCCCGAATCGATATGCGGCATATCCGGCGGCTGCGGCCAACAATATCGATTTGGAGAGAATCGCGGGTAGGACTTCGGGTAGAGGCATCCCGAACAGCATGGAGTTTATGAAGGGCGAGAGTACTGCCGTGAGCAATCCCACGCGCCACCCGTATTTATAGGCTCCGATAAGCGTGAAGAAATAGATGGGCAATAGCATGGGGCCACCCAGATGAATCGTATGACACAATTGGGGAAGAAGAATATTCCCCGCTATGAACAAGGCGGAAAAACCGTAGGTTCTCGCATTGTTATACTCTAAGGAATAGAGTTTTGCCGTGGTCGTTTGCATAGTCGTTTATTATTTATTGTTATTAATCCAGTTTTACCAGTTCGTATTTTTGACTGCCCAAACCTATTTGTTCCCCGTATTCCAACGTATGCATACCGTGACGGGAATCGATACGTTCGATGAGGTGGATTTTTCCGTGGTCTTCCGATGCTCTCACCAAATCGGTACAAGCCTTGTCGAGAGCGACCGGGTCGAGTGATGCGAGGATACCTATGTCGCCCATTTTCGGATCTTCGGGGGAGGCATCGCAGTCGCAATCCACAGATAGGTTATTGGCTACACTTATATAAATGATTTTCTCACCGCAATGTTCAGCCACCGATTTGGCGGCTTCGGCCATCGATTCCAAGAAATCGTCTTGTGCAGGCAGGTTTTCCCACGGGTTCCCTTTGGTTTTCCCGGCAGAATGTATCCATGCTTTTCCGGTAGATGAAGCGATGCCGATGGACATGTTTTTTATTGCTCCGCCGAATCCTCCCATAGCATGGCCTTTGAAATGAGAGAGGATTATGGTAAAGTCGTAGTTCGGGTAATGGGCTCCCACATAATTCTCTTTAAGGTGCTTACCGCCGTGTACGGGTAGGGCTGTTTCTCCTTCCGAATCCATGATGTCGACAGGGGCGATAGCCGTGAAACCGTGGTCGGCAGCAGCTTTCAGATGACTTTCTGTGTCGGCTCTTCCACCCCCGTAGGCCGTGTTACATTCGACGATCGTTCCGTTTACCTTCTGTACGAGGTCTTTGATAAGAGCTGGTTGCAAGAAGTTATGACCACCCGGTTCTCCGGTAGATAGTTTTACTGCGACTTTTCCGGTCGCTTTACGGTTCAACGCTTCGTATATTTTCACTAAGTTCTCGGGGGAAATCTCTTTGAACATATATACTTTTGGCGTTTCATTGTCCTTTTTGGAAAGTTGAGTTTCCGAATTTTGAGCGCGGGTGTTACAGCTTATCCCTATAAGGGCGGATAAGAAAGCGCATAGGGCGATATTGATGTACTTTTTCATATATGTGTGTGAATGAAAGAAATTAAAATTTTACGTTTATACCGGCCATGATTGTAGCTTTGGGCATGGGGTATCCGGCATTTATTTCGTATCGTTGTGCCAAGAGGTTTTCTCCACGTGCCCAAATGTCGAACCATTCGGTGACTTTGAATGACCCGTTGATGTTCCATAGTACGAAATCTTCGGTTTGGACATGGTCTACGTCTGTGTAAAGATTGGCTACATATTGGAGACCGGTGGAGACAGTCCAGCGATTTTTGGAGAACATGGCTCCGGCGTAGAACTTATGTTCGGGTGCGCCGAGTACCGGATTGTCCATGTGCAGATAGCTGTAATTGGTTTCGATCGACCAATGGGGGTGAATACGGTAAGCAGCTTCCGCTTCGACTCCGGTGTTGTCTATTTTTCCGGTGTTCATGTTCAAGGGTGTCGCTCCCGCACGAGGCACAGCGACGATCAGATTTTTCCCGTCGATATAAAAAACATTGATACCATACGACAACCTTCCGTCGAGTAAACGTTGGGCGAAGGCCAGTTCGTAATTCCACATGGACTCTGGGCGAAGGTCGGGATTTTTGGGCGGGAACATATACATTTCCCGTATGGTAGGATAGCGAAATCCTTTGCCTGCACTTGCTTTCAATTCGATGGAGCCGGGTAAATGGAACGATAATCCCGCTTGTGGAATCCATTCCGTACCGATATGCGAATGGTGGTCGATACGGATACCGGCATCGAGGGTGAGCCAATGGCTGATGTCTTGCCGAAAATCGATATAACCGGCTATTTCATGCTGTACTTTGTCGACGATGTGTTCACGTTCTCCATTTCGTTCACCTTCGACGTAACGGTTTTGTGCTTTGCCACCGAAGCGGTAGTAGTCAACTCCGGCAGTCAGGCGGTTGCCGGTAAAAAGCTGTGCGCTTTGATACCACGATATGCCCATCATGTCGTCGTGCGAGTCGAACCGGTATGGTTTGGGACTATTCTTGTCGTCGGGGTTGGCGGTATAACCGTCGTTGATCCAATGGTCTCCCCAGTTGTAGAAAAAGCTCACAGCTCCCGATGTGCGTTCGTAGCGGTTTTCTACGGCAACCGAGGTCATACCACGGGTGATACTTTGGTCTGCGTCGATCATCGGGTCGGTTACCTCACCCGGTTGCGAAGCGTTGAAGTGGGTGACATTTACGTCGCCGCGAATATTCCAATAGGGAGAAAATTCATAACCCAGTTTGGCATATCCCCCGTATTGCTCGAACCCCATATTTCGGCGATGTCCGTCGGTTCGGTTGTACGAACCGCTTATCAGGCTGGTAAATCCGCCTTTTCGAATGCGGTTCGTGACTTCGCTCTGTAAAGTGTTGAACGAACCGTATCCTAAGTTGATGTTGGTTTTTACTCCCTCTTCATGTAATTGGCGGGTAACGATGTTGATAACGCCACCCATAGCGTTCGAGCCGTACAATACCGAGGCTGGTCCGCGCAAGACTTCCACTCGTTCGGCCATTAGCGATTGGTAAGCATCGGCGATAGGGTGTCCCATTAATCCCATGTATTGGGGGTGTCCGTCAATGAGAACCATCAAGCGACCCGATCCGCTGCCTATTCCCCGTAACGACATGCCACCGGCCGCACCTCCCGATACACCGTAACCCATGATACCTCTGGCTGTGATGAATAGTCCGGGTACTTGTTGGGTAAGTATAGGGAGAATCGACGGTTGCATGCTCTGCTCGATTTGTTTACGGTCTATGACGGAAATCGTCATAGGCAGATGACGAATATCGGTCTCATTGCGAGTTCCGGTAACGACCACTTCATGGATTTGTATCGCGTCGATCAGTTTTCCATTAGAGGCTTTCGTTATATTTGGCAACGAGTCTGTTTGAGCCGATGCCGTTATTTCTCCTAATGCAAAAAATAAAAGTAAAAGTTTTGTCTTCATGCGTTTATATATTCTTCATCGTGTTCATGAAATCGTCTATCTCTGCGAGACAATCTTCCGGAGTTTCCAAATTTTTACAACGACTCTCCAACGGACACCAGCCGGTTCGGGTACGGTTGATAATGTATTCTGTCTCGATTTTGTATTCGGGTTCTATGCCGTGAGATTGAAATAAGGAGAGTGCCGGCCGACTGATGACACCGGCGAACACTTCTTTTACGCCTCCCAAGATCATCAAGGCCGCTGCGGCCTTTCCTATGACTTTGTCGGCAATGAATGATCCGTTGAGAAAATCCGGTTCTTCTTTCAATAATCGGTAAATATCTTTTACGCCTCGTTCGTGAAACAAGCGTATTTCGTGATTATTGCAAATAATGCAGGAACATTGTTCGGCAAAGAGCCGATTGATGATTTCTTGTTTTTTTTCGGTAGTCATTTTTATTACTGTGTTTAGAACCCGAACCGTTGAGCTGCCTGATGCATGGACTCTATGATTTTAACTCCGAACGGGCAACGGACTTCGCATGCGCCGCATTCGACACATTCCGAGGCATGGTGTGTGAGTGCCTTGTAGTGTTCTCGCACGGTTTCGGGTATTTCTCCTTGTGCAACAGTTAAGTTATAAAATTTGTTCACGGCGGCAATATCTATTTTTGAAGTACAAGGTGCGCAATGACCGCAATACATGCAATGACCCTTCCACGAGAATTTCTCCAAGCCGGTCATTACGGCGGTATAGTCGCGTTCTTGTGGAGTGGCATGGCTCCAAGCGACTGCCTCGGCGATTTCTTCCCTATTTTTGCAGCCTACCATGACGGCTGCCACACCCGGACGCGTCAGTGCATATTCGATGGCCTGCACGGGTGTCATGGCCCGGCCGAAGGGAGAATTTTCTTTATCCAATAAGTCGCCTCCGCCATAAACTTTCATTACGTCGATACCCACGCCTTCCCTTTCGCACAAAGTATAGAATTGTTCCCGAACCGGGTCTATATTCTGCAAAGCGTTGGTATAACTTTCTTCTGCCCACAGCGTGTCGACATCTTCGTTGGGAGGTAGCAGGTCGTAACAGGGATTGATGGAAAATAAAACGACATCTATCAGCCCCGTTTTGACCGCCATGCTCGCCACGGTCGGATTGTGGCTGCTCATGCCGATGGCCCGTATCTTTCCCTCGGCTTTCAACCGTTGCGCAATTTCGATGGTTTCATGATCGAATACGGTGTGAAAGTCTTTTTCGGCATCCACGTAATGTATCATACCGATGTCGAGATAATCGGTGCGCAGTTGTTTCAAAAGCGCTTCGAAAGAGGCTATGGTCTTTTGTGGGTTGCGAGTACGCAGGTATTGGTCGTTTTCCCATGTGGTACATAGGTGACCTTGTATGACGAAATTTTCTCGTCTTCCCTCTAAGGCAAATCCGATATGGCTCCTAAGGACGGGATTCGAAGAATAGATGTCCACGAAATTGATTCCGTTTTCTATGGCGAAATCGAAATCGGCCTTGACCTCTTCGGCGGTTTTGTGCATGAACCCTTCGCAACCAAGAGCGATGGTACTTACCCGGATTCCGGTTCTTCCTAATGTTCTATATTCCATAACGAGGCTTTAAAATTCTCTTCCTTGTTTCAGGTCTTCGACAAACTTGTCGATGCGTTGCATTTCTTCCGGGATATGAATGTTTTGCGGACAATGGTGCACGCATTGGTTGCACCCGATACAATGGTTGGCTTGGCGTAGTTTGGGAACACTTCGGTCATACCCGACAAGAAACGCCCGGCGGGCTTTGCTATAATTGGCATCTCGGGACGATGAAGGCATGTTTCCCTCGTTTATACATTTGTTGAAATGCAGCAGAATACCCGGAATATCCAGTCCGTAAGGACAAGGCATGCAATATTTGCAATCGTTGCACGGTATGGTCGGGTAACGCAATAATTGTTGTGCTGTCTCTTCCAGAAATTCTTTGTCGGCGTCGCTCAGTGGGTCGAGCGGACAAAACGTGCGCAGATTATCTTGCAGGTGTTCCATATAAGTCATACCGCTCAGTACGGTCAATACACCGGGAAAAGAGCCGGCAAAACGGAATGCCCATGATGCCACGCTCGATTCCGGTTTCCTCTGTTTCAGTTTGGCGGCTATGTGGTCGTGTACATTCGACAGGCGGCCGCCTAATAACGGTTCCATGATAATGGCGGGTATTCCCCGTTTCGATAATTCTCCATAGAGATATTCGGCGTTGGTGTTCCGTTCGTTTACTTCTTTGGCATGCTTCCAATCGACATAATTGAGTTGTATCTGTACGAAGTCCCATTTGAATTCATCGTGGCGGGAAAGAAGATAGTCGAATACCTTGATGTCTCCGTGGTAAGAAAATCCGAGGTTTCGTATTCGTCCGGCTTGTCGTTCGGTGAGGAGGAAATCGAGGACCCCGTTGTCGATGTAACGGGCGTTGAACTCTTGTAATCCGTTCCCCATGCCTACGCCATGCAGCAACAAATAGTCTATGTAGTTTACTTGTAGTTCTTTGAACGAATTGTGATACATGGCTATCGAAGCCTCCCGGCTCCAAGTCGAGGGCGCGAAATTCGATAGTTTCGTGGCGATGAAATATTTGTCTCTCGGATAGCGGCTGAGGGCGATTCCGGTAGCCCGTTCCGAGCGGCCTTTGCAATAGGCGGGAGATGTATCGAAATAATTTACTCCGTGGGCAATGGCGACATCGACCAGCTTATTGACAGTTTCTTGGTCTATATCGTCGCTGCTGTCTCTGGCGCTGTTGTTCGAGACGGTCGGCCAGCGCATGCAGCCGTAACCCAGTAGAGATACTCGGTCTTGGGTCGATGGGTTTATCCGGTAGGTCATCTGGTCGGTGGGAATATCGGTTGTCGCCGTGTATGCCGATTCTTGTTTGTTTTTGCAGCCGGGAAGAAGGGTTGCCGATGTGACGGCAGCCGCACCACCCAATACTTTCAGGAAATCCCTTCTGTCTAAATTCTTTTTATGTTCGTTTTTCATTGCTTTTCGTTTTGGAGATTAGATGATACGATGGTGTTCGTGACCTTCTACATAGATCGCGCTGAACGGACGTGCCGGACACAGGTTTTCGCAAGTACCGCAACCGATACAGCGTTCCGTATTGATAACCGGGATCATTATGGTCTTGTCCTGTTCGCTGTTTTCGCGACCTCCTCTATGGCGGTGACGGCCGTGGAACGGAACCATTTGTATAGCTCCGACAGGACAATGTCGAGCACAATTCCCGCAATCTACTCCATCGGTAAGCGGGATGCAGTTCTTTTTCACCCACACGGCGTGGCCTATCTGTATGCTCGATTTTTCGGCAACGGTGATGGGGCGTATGGCCCCTGTCGGGCACACCTCCGAACACTTGGTACATTCGGGACGGCAATATCCGCGTTCGTACGACATTTCGGGTTGCATGAAAGTCATCAGATTACCCGATGGCCGCAAGACTTGATTGGGACAAGCCGATATGCACAACTGGCATGCCGTACAATGCTGGGCTATGTTCGATGCGCTTAGCGAACCCGGCGGGGTAATGGGTGTGATTCGGTTGGGAATTTTTTTATCTTCGATGACCGCGAGACCTCCGTCTACTTTTTTCTCCTGAGCTTTCAATAAGGCAGTACCGGCCAACAATCCGGCGAACGAGAGGAACTCTCGTCTGGGATTTTCCTTTTTGTCTTCATGTGCTGGTTCGACAGATTCCGAAATAGTCTTTCTTCGGGGAATGTATCGTATAGCTCCCTGCCTGCACTTTTCGATACAATCCATGCAAGCCACGCAACGGCTGTAATCGATGATGTGGTTTTTGGCATCGATGCACGAGGCTTTGCAGTTGCGGGCACACGATTGGCAACCGTTACATTTTGTCGTGTCGATAACGGGGCGGAAAAGAGAGAATCGGGACAATAGCCCCAGAACAGTACCCACCGGGCAAATCGTGTTGCAATAGGTGCGTCCGTTTTTCCATGCTAATATAATTAACGAGACGAATGTGACGAGGGCAATGATAAAAGTGGGTATGCTTTTCAGCCACACGTCGGTGGAATAGAACGCATAACTGTCGATACGCTCGGCAAAGTAAGCGAGTAAATTGTTTCCCCATTGATAGAGTGGAGCGAACAGATTGGATGCGATTCGTCCGTATGCGCTGTATGGAGCGATAAGGGCCGCAATAGCAGTGAATCCGGCAAGCAGGGCGACGATGAACAAGGCCAACATGCTGTAACGCAGCCATGAGATAGCCGGTGAATAACGGAATTGGTTCTTTTTTCGTTTACCCGATATCCACGAAACGATATCTTGGAATACACCGAGCGGACAGATTACCGAGCAGTAGACACGTCCGAACAATAAAGTGAGGATAACGAGGAATGCGACGACACCTACGTTCAAAGCCAATACGGCCGGGAGGAACTGTATTTTAGCGAGCCACCCGAACCACAGATGCAGAGTCCCCGTGAAATCGAGGAATAATAAGGTGATTAGCGTGAAACAGATAGTCGCTGCGACTATCCTGATTTTTCTTAACATAAAGGTTCGTTTTTAGCTGTTAAATGATATATTTCGATAAATCTGTTGGGCATAGTACAGAAAATCGCTACGAAAATACACAAAGATTTTTTAATTTTTTTTGCTCATAATCAATAAAAAAGAGTTTTTTATATTCTTTTTTTCCTTCTCGATTTTCCATTTGCAATGGAAGAAATAAGACGATATGATTCGAAAAGTAACGGCCTATGGTGTAAATGTCGATTTTATAGGCATTCTTTTTTCCGAGCTTAGATCACCTTCATTTCAGAATACAAAGATAAATGGGAATATTAGTGATATATGTAGATAAATTACGGATAGTTGTACCAATTTTACAGATACATAGCAACTCCTTTCCCTTTGCGAACATGCTCCTTTATATTGCTAATGCAGAGTCCCCCGTAATACTACGGGACACGGCAAGGAGAGAAGGGATAATACCTTCGATAACGGGAACAGAGTGATGCATATCCCTCTCCCCCCTGCTGTGCCCCGCAGCATTGCGGGGTGCACATAGCGATAGGGGGAGTGCCCGGAGGGCGAGGGGGTTGAAATAGAAAAATATAACCCACTCCTTCTGCTCATCGCAAATGAGATAGAGAGTTACTTTTAACACCTCCCCTGCCGTGCTCCGCAATGCTGCGGGGCACGGCAGGGGAGGTGTCTGCAAGACGGAGGGGTTGAAAGAAAATTTGGATTGTCATTTTAACCCTTTCCCTCTGCTCACGTTTAGCGCGATAGGGGTGTGTCACGTGGTGAGGAAATATAGGGGGATAAGTATTTGAGTTTGGGTTACAGGCTGCTGGCGAATATCCCGACAGTAGCCATCGATTCCAATTCCAACAAATACTTTTTGGCTGTGAGCCCGCCTCCGTAACCGGTGAGAGACCGGTCGCTACCGATCACTCTATGGCAGGGAACGAAAATGGAGATGGCGTTTGCTCCGTTGGCATTCGCTACGGCGCGAACGGCGTTCGGTATGTCCAGTCGTTTAGCCATTTCACCATAAGAAAGAGTTTGTCCATAAGGGATTTCCAATAATTTGTGCCATACTTTTTTCTGGAAATCCGTACCAGTGAATAGTATGGGAATATCGAACGTTGTCCGCTCTCTTTTGAAATACTCGTCTAATTGTCGGGCGGCTTCTTGAATGATATCCGATTTCCCTTCTTTATAGTCCGCATTCAACAGGTTTTGTAATCTTTTGTCCACTCTGCCCTGATGTTTTTCTATCACCCAGTTGCAAAGGCAAAGTCGGTCTTCGTATGAACCGAGTATTAAATCCCCGCAAGGAGAGGGATAGTGTTGTGTTAGAATCACATGTTTTGTATTCATGATCGTTTCTTTTTAGTCGTTGCGTAATCTTTCATTCCTTCGATGGCTCCACCGGCTACCGCCCACAGGTATAGGCTGGCCACACTGCTGTAAGGCGAATAACGTCGGCGATATTTTTCAAACAGTTTACGGGTTATGTCGCGATGGTGATATACCATTCGTAGTCCTCTTTGAATGGCGAGGTCGCTATAACTTAGAATATCCGGTCGTTGCATGGAAAATAACATGAGCATTTCGGCACTCCATGTGCCTATCCCGTCGAGTTTTGACAAGCATTCGATGACCTCTTCGTCGGTCTTGTCGTAAAGCCCGTGAATGTCGAACTCTCCGTTCAATATCTTTGTGGCTGCGCGTTTAATGTAGGTCACTTTTTTGAATGAGATGCCAAAGCGTTGCAATTCTTCATCGGTCAGGCTTATGACTCTTTGGGGTGTAATTTCTCCTAATGAAGATTGTATCCGCTGCCAAATAGTCTCATGAGCCTTTGTTGAAATTTGCTGCCCTACGATGGAATGTACCAATGCTGCAAAAAGGTTCGGAATGACTCTCCTTTTTACCCAGCCTACCTTGTCTATGATTTCAGACAGGCGTTTGTCCCTCTGTTTCAAGTAAGAGAGTTCTTTTTCTCCGTATTGAAAATATTCTGTCATATCTGTTATTTTGTTGTCAAATAACGGTTGGAGTCTTCGGGGGCCTCTTGGCGGTCGTCTTTTGTATATTGGCGAATGACTTCGGCTACGGAA
The DNA here is from genome assembly GCF_000296465.1 of Barnesiella intestinihominis YIT 11860. Taxonomy (NCBI): domain Bacteria; kingdom Pseudomonadati; phylum Bacteroidota; class Bacteroidia; order Bacteroidales; family Barnesiellaceae; genus Barnesiella; species Barnesiella intestinihominis. Next base: position 232,567 of record NZ_JH815205.1, on the reverse strand, counting down.
ATTTTGTATTTTTCGAATAGCGAGTCATGCCCTTTCTTTTGGCAGTTACGATGGTTCATCTTATTACGCCAATTGGAGGCTGCTTCTTCGTTTTCCCAAAAAGAGAGGCTGAGTAGTTTCCCCTCTTCGTTCAGACTTAGAAATCGTTCTACGCTGATGAATCCGGGCATATTTGTCAATTCGGATTTTAACATAGCTCCGAGTTGCAAGTAGGTTTCCTTATATTCTTTTTTAGGTGTTACTTCGAACAGTACAGCGACTTTCGAAGACGTTGTTAGGGGCGCATTTTCTTTTGCTTTCATCTTGTTATCGATTTGAGGGTTTTATGTTAGGTAAAAATCCGGCGATGATACCCAATAGAGGTAACAATGTACTGACTTTGAAAATAAATTCTATACTCGTTTCATCAGCAAGCCAGCCGAAGAATGCGGAACCGATTCCTCCTAGTCCGAACATAAGTCCGAAGAAAATACCTGAGATCATTCCTACTTTATCCGGCTTTAAATCGGTAGCATAAACCAGTATGGCAGAAAAGGCCGATGCGATGATGAAACCGATGATAACGGCTATGACGAGCGTCCAAAACAGATTGAGGTACGGTAGTACGAGTGTGAAGGGGGCTGCACCGAGGATAGAAAAGAGAATGACGTATTTTCGTCCGTACCGGTCGCCGAGGAACCCTCCGAGCAAAGTCCCTATGGCCAGTGCCGCAAGAAAAGCGAATAGGCAAAGTTGCGATTGTTGTACCGTGATGCCGAATTTTTCGATTAAAAAGAAGGTGAAATAACTCGTCATGCATGAGATAAAAAAGTATTTCGAGAATAGCATGATTACCAGAATAATCAGAGCATTGCGGATTGCTTTCTTACTCAAATTACAACTTGTCGTTTGTTGAGCTCGATGCGACATTCCGGTTTGGGAAAGCGTCAGCTTGTACCAATATCCTACCCGTACCAGTATGGCAGAGGCGAGCAATGCTGCGATTGAAAACCACCCGACGGCATGTTGCCCGTAAGGAATAATAATCAATGCGGCGAGTAATGGTCCGATGGCGCTTCCTCCGTTTCCGCCGACTTGAAAAATAGACTGGGCCAGACTTTTCCTGCCCCCCGATGCTATTTGTGCCACTCGGGATGCTTCGGGGTGGAATACCGAAGAACCGCAACCGATAATCGCGACAGCGAGGAGAATCAAGAAAAAGTTCGAGGCGAAAGCGAGCAGCAATAACCCCGTTAGGGTAAAACACATGCCTGCGGATAATGAATAGGGCTGAGGCCGGCGGTCGGCATATTGTCCTACAAAAGGTTGGAAAACGGAAGAGGTAAGTTGGAATACCAGTGTGATGATGCCTATTTGTGCGAAGGTAAACCCGAAATTATCTTTCAAGACAGGATACATGGCGGGGATAACCGATTGAATCATATCGTTCAATAGGTGGCAAAAACCCATGGCGAACAATATCGTATAGGCTGTACCTTTTTGGACATGGGGATGCCCTTTGAGTTTAATTAAAATGCTCTTCATCGGATTCCTTTTCTATGTTTACGTCCTTCCATAATAGTTTGGCCGCTCGCATGGCCGACTCTATATTTCCTGTTTCGATGTGGTGCAACAGCCTTTCGTGCAGCGGTTGCGATTTCATAAGATAAGTGGTGTCCTCATAAATGTAGTCGTATCCGGAGGTAAGGTGAACCGTCATGCTGTGGTAAAGCTCGGACAATATCTCGTTATGCGTAGCTCGGGCTATCGAGCTATGAAAATTTATGTCGGCGGCGATACACCGTCCGACGTCGCCCGATTTTGCGGCTTCTCCTCTTTCTTGGATATATCGTTTCATATTTTCCAGATCGATCTTTGTTCTCCTTTGTGCGGCCAGTCGGGCAATGGGAGCCTCGATGATGTCCCGTACCTCCCGCAGTTCCTGTATGTCTGCTCGTTTCAATCGTTGGTGGAATGGTTCATTGGTTTCTGTAACGCTTTCCACGAAAGTACCCCGTCCCTGTTGTACACTCAAGTATCCCATGTTTACAAGCATTTTGATGGCTTCTCGTACAGTGGAGCGCCCTACGCCGAACAGCTTCATTAGCTCCGGTTCGGTAGGTAGCTTTTCTCCCTTGGTCAATTTCCCGTCGTTTATTTGTTCCCTGATTAGGGAGGAGACTTCCTCTGCGAGCGATTTCTTTTGAATGGTTGTATTTATATCCATAATAAGTCTTATGATAATATCATCTGATGAATTTTTTGCGTTGGCGAACATACTTATTTTTTAGAAAACAAGAAAATAAAAAGTAAAATTTAACTCGGTTTTTCGATGTGTCGGTTCTCAAACTACTCCTTTTTGCGAGGGAAAAAATAATATTGATAACTCCTTATCTGCCGTTTCCCGTAGCATCATGGGGTTGGGTAGAATAGATATGGAAGGGGTCGCAGGGGGAGGTATTGAGGTCTTTAAAGTCAAAAGAAATATCATATACGTGTCGTTAGCGGTGGTATGGTTTGGGAAAGAGACTGTTTATCCTATACACTATTCGGCTGGATTTGCCGTTTAATATATGTATAATAGCAAAACGAGTATCATGGAAAAACGACAGGAAGAGAGTTTGGTATGGCTCGATTGGGCCAAAGAATTACAGTTTATCGCACAAGCGGGTTTGACCTATTCAAAAGATCCGTTCGATTTGGAGCGGTTTCAACGAATACGCGAAATTTCGGCGGAGATAGTGAGTCGGCAGACCGGATTGTCTTTTGAACGAGTGACGGATCTTTTTTGTGGCGAGACCGGATTCCAGACTCCCAAACTCGATACGAGGGCTGCTATTTTTCAAGACGGAAAAATCCTGTTGGTCGAGGAGAGGGACGGTACGTGGTCGTTGCCCGGAGGGTGGGTCGATGTGAACCAAACCGTCAAAACCAATACCGAGAAAGAGGTGCTCGAAGAAGCTGGGCTCGAAGTCGAGGCTGTCCGTCTGCTTGCTTTGCAAGATCGCAATCTCCATAACCGTCCGCCCTATGCCTATAACGTATATAAAGCCTTTGTCTTGTGCGAAATCAAAGGCGGCTCGTTCCGTCCCAATATAGAAACACAGGGTAGTGCCTATTTCGCTTTGGACGAACTGCCGCCACTCTCTGAGGACAAAGTTACTCGCGAGCAAATCGTCCTCTGCTTCGAAGCCGTGCAAGCTGATGATTGGGTAGTCCCTTTTGATTGATTAGAATAACGGTTGGAATCCGTTTCCCGAGACTTCTCTTTTTAGGGTCTTTCTGTGACACTTCGTTCTATATTTGTTTGATAACAAAACACCCCATAAGGCTACGGGAACGGCAGGGAAGAGGATTAAGGTATCTATACCGATTAAAAGAAGTAATGCATGCATTCTTTTATTATCCTTTTCATAAAAGAAAAGGGCAGTAAAAATTATCGTTAAGAACGATATTTTTTCTACCTTTGCACCCGGACGGGGTCATACAGCCTCACGTATTCGATGATAAGAAACATACAAACTGCATTTTATTTTTTCTTGAATAATGTATTGACAAAACTCGAATTTTTTCATCAGTGGGGAATGGCTAATTCCGATTAATCAATTACGCAGTCGATACATTTTATTAAATCTATTTTTTAATTCATAATTTATAACGAATGAACAAATTCAATTTGTCCATAGCGATGTTATATGCGTCGCTATGTGTGAAAGGTGTATGTGCGCAGGAACATGTTAGACAGGTCGTTACTATGGAGGAGATGTTCTCGTTGGCCGATCGTAACAGCAAATCGCTACGGCCTTCCGTCACAGCTATTGATGAGGCCCGTGAAGCAGTGAGGGTCGCTAAGAACGACAAGTTGCCCGATATAAGGGCATCGCTTTCGTTCAGTTATCTGGGTGACGGTACGTTGATGGAGCGTGATTTCACCCAAATGGAACGGGCTCCCATTCCCCATTTGGGGAATAATTTCGCTTTGGAAGTTTCACAAGTGATTTATTCTGGTGGGGCCGTTTCCAACGGTATACAGATAGCCCGATTACAAGAGGAGAGTGCTCGGCTCGACTGGGAGAAGGACCGGAATAAAGTGAGGTTTCTGCTTGCCGGATACTATTTCGATCTGTTTAAACATCGGAATATATTGAAGGTTTACGAACAAAATATTGAGCAGACCAAGCAGTTATTGAAGGATATCAAGGCGAAGCAGGGCGAGGGGCTAGCGTTGAAGAACGACATTACCCGATACGAGTTGCTGTTGTCCGATTTGGAATTTACGGTCGTACAAATCAGAAATACGTTGGGAATACTCAATCGGAATTTGGTTACGAATCTGGGAATGGACGAAAATGTGTGGATAGATCCCGATACGACTATTCTTTCCCGGGCGCTTCCTATGGGCGATGAAGCTTATTGGAGGGAGAAGGTCGTCGAAAACTCACCGGAGTTGAGGCTGTTGGAATTGGCTGTGAAGATGAATGAGCGTCAGGATAAAATCGTGAAGTCAGAACGTTTACCCCAAATAGCTCTTGTGGCAGGAAATCACTTTGACGGTCCTATCACTATCGAAGTTCCGCCCATCGACAAGAACTTCAACTATTGGTATGTGGGAGTTGGGGTGAAATATAATCTTGCCTCGTTGTATAAGACAAATAAGTCGGTTAGCCGCAGTAAATTGACTATTCGCCGTACGAAAGAACATTATGACGATGTTTGCGAACAGACCGAATTGGCTGTGCAGGCGGCTTATACACGCTATGTCGAGGCTTATGAACAGCTCGATACCCGTCGAAAGAATGTGGAACTTGCCGGTCAGAATTATGCCGTGATTCAGAATCGTTACAAGAACGAATTGTCGCTTATTACCGATATGCTCGATGCAAGTAATGCCAAGTTATCGGCCGAGGTACAGTTGGCAAATGCCCAAATCGATATTGCTTTCAATTATTATAAACTTCTTTATTTAACCGGAACATTATAAATTGTTTACAGTCATGAATAAGAGAACTCGAAAAATAGTTTTTAACCTTGTTGTCATCATTTTGTTGATGATTGGGTTCGTGTGGGTATGCTCGCGATTCGTCCACTTAGGGCAAGTAGAATATACCGATAATGCGCAGGTACGGCAGCAGATCGTGCCGGTCAATAGTCGGGTGCAGGGTTTCATACAAAAGATATATTTCGATGAGTATGAGTTTGTCCATAAAGGCGATACTTTGTTACTTATCGAGGATACGGAATTCCGTTTGCGGGTGGCTCAGGCCGAGGCCGATTATCAAAATGCCTTAGCCGGTCGGAGTGCGATGGGAACGGCGGTTTCGACAGCACACAATAATTTGGCAGTTTCCGATGCCGGTATTGACGAGGTAGAAGTGTTGTTGAAAAATGCCGAGAAAGATTATGTGCGCTATAAAAAATTGCTCTCCGAGGAGGCGGTTACTCCACAACAGTATGACGGCGTGAAGACCAATTACGAGGCGTTGAAGGCGAAGTATGAAATGTTGGTTCGCCAAAAACGTTCCGTTGTTTTGGTGAAAGAGGAACAAACCCAGAGGTTGAATCAAAACGAGGCAGCTGTCGCCGTGGCTTCGGCTGCTTTGGATTTGGCGAAATTGAATCTTTCTTATACGGTGGTATTGGCTCCCTGTGATGGTGTGACTTCTCGTAAGACCATACAGGAAGGACAGCTTATACAACCGGGGCAGACGTTGTTATCGATAGTCGATGAAAAAGAAAAATGGGTAATCGCTAACTACAAGGAGACTCAGACCACCCGTATTGTCGAAGGCATGAGGGTCGATATGAAAATCGATGCCATTCCCGATGTGGTTTATAAGGGGTGTGTTCAAGCCATATCCAAAGCTACGGGAGCGCAGTTCGCTGTTGTCCCGCAAGACAATTCAGCTGGTAATTTCGTGAAAGTGGAGCAGCGGGTTCCGGTCAAAATTGTTTTCTCTGCCGATAATACCCCGGAGGATATGAATCGGTTACGGGCCGGATTGAATGTGGAGTGCGAGGTAAACTACCAGGACTATGACGCCGCTCGATGATTTAATGCGCAAGATTCCCGCTTTCAAAGAGTGGGTTCCTATGTGGGCTCGGGTAGGGATATTCTTGTTTTGTATTATGGTATTTCAGTGTTCGGGGGGAATCTATTTGGTTTCGGTGAACGAGATGATGGGAGCCACCTCGCTGATGCAGGAAGATATTCTCATGGCCGGGTATGCTTCATTCATAGGGTTAACGATGGCTTTTCCCGTTTTGTTTCGATTGAAATTCCGATTCCCTACGCGGACGATCTTGCCTGCCGTGGCGATCGGACTTATCGTTTGTAATCTCGTGACCATGCAGACTCGCAATCTACCGTTATTGGCTGTGACCTGTTTTATCGCGGGATTCTTACGAATGTGGGGTACGTTCGAGTGTTTCTCGTCCATACAGTTACGCATAACTCCTACTCGCGATTTCGCTGTCTTTTTCCCTGTTATTTATTTATCTATTTTCGGTTATATTCAGTTATCGGGGTTGACTGCGACTTATCTCACCTACTTTTACAGTTGGCGGTATATGCACTATCTGGCTGTGGGGTTGTTGCTTGCGGTTATTCTTCTTTCCCATCTGTTCTTGCGCCCGTTCTATTTACGTCCGCCATTACCTCTTTACGGCATAGATTGGGTGGGGCTTGTGCTTTGGAGTGTAGTTTTGTTACTAACAGCTTTTACATTTAATTATGGTGACTATTACGATTGGTTCGATTCTCCCTATATTCGACTGGCGTTGGTTTGTGCCTTCTTCTTTCTGACTCTCAACTTGTATCGTATGGGGCATATCCGGCATCCATATGTGGAGGCGGAGACTTTCAAGTACAAGCATTTCTTTACGGTGATGTTCTTATTTTTTGCCTTGAACTTCCTGACAGCTGTATCGACTGTATTGCAGGGTGTTTATACCGGGGGAATACTTCATTACGATACATTGAATAATGTCTCTTTGAATTTCCCTTCTCTGTTGGGTGTCGGTTTGGGGGCTTTGGCCTCGTGGTTGGTCTTGGCTCGGCTCCGAACGGGTTATAAGATGGCGACATTTATCGGGTTTGTTTTGGTGGTGTCGTATCTGATTATAATGTATTTTTTGATTTCACCCGACACGAACATCGAGAAGCTCTACCTGCCCGTCGTTTTGAGAAATATGGGTAATACGATGATTTATATTGTATTGACTACCTATCTTTCTCAGATAATTCCCTTCCGCCATTTCTTTCAGTCTCTTTGCGCCGTTGGGTTCGTGAGGGAGGGAATCGGAGGCCCGATAGCTACGGCGGTGGTTTCCCGGTTGTTCAAAATCACCGTGCAGTCCAATTATTATACATTAGGCGGAGTGTTGGATTCGTTGAATCCGGTTACGGTACGATTGCCATTCTCTATATATTTCGGTGAATTGCAACGACAGGTGATATTGGTGTCGGTTAAAGAGGTATTTGGTTATGCCGTTCTTGCCGGTATTTTACTGCTGATTTTCATTCTTTTCGCTCGTTATACGAAAGTTGTCCATCGCATCAAAGTTTTTCGGGTTCCGGTCGTCGGTCGTCTGTTTGCGATGGGCTTTTCCAAAGAGGGAAGGAAAGAAGATACGATTCGTTGACAGGAATGTCACCGATGGATTATCGTACGTTTTCCAAGCGACAAGTATTGGTGGAGTAGGTTCAGTCCCGAGTATAACAGTTTCGGTATTCCGATGGTGAAATTTTGAGTCGCTTTTGTACATAACGGCTGAAATAAGAAACGGACGAGAAATTCATTCGCTCGGAAATTGCCGTCAGGGATAGTTCCTTTTGACGAAGTAGGCGAGTGATTTCCTGAATGGTAAAGCGGTCTATCCAATAAGTAGCCGGGCGCCCGCTTACTTTTCGACACAGCTCCGACAAATAATGCGGGGTGATACAGAGGAGGGAAGCATAAAAGTCGAGTTCCCTGTTCCGTATGTATTCGCCGTTGTACAGTAATTCGATGAATTTACGTAATTGCGAGGCTGTATGTTCCGACAGTTGCGATACGTTACGGCTACGGGCATGGATATCGTAAAGGTCGAGAATATGTGCGGTCAGTAGACTACCGAGCAATTCTTCATAAAACGAGTGCCCTTTTTCGGTCATGCGCATACGAAGGACTCGCAAGGCAGCTTCACATATCCGAAAGTCGTGGGGAGAAAGTTTCATAACGGGATTTTGTAAAAGCGATAGATGTCCTATAATGCCGTAATTGCTACGGATAGCGATAGAGGCGACAAAGGTTTCCGAAAGGCTCATTAAAATACCTTGAAAATCGTCGGATATTGAAAACTCAGAACCGAGTTCTCCATTAGGCAGAATGACATAATCGCCCACTGCAATATTGTAGCGTGTGTCTTGAAAGGTAAATCCCATATTGCCGCCGCAGCAAAGGGTATGAACAATATGCCCCGCATAACGCAAGTTATTGAAATCTTGCAAGGTGTCGGCAAAAACAATTCCGTCGAAGTCCGTCTGTTCCATAACCGTTTTTCTTTTGTCTCAAAAATAACCGAAAACCACGAATAGTGAAAATTTATCCTCGATTTTTATAACAATAGAGCGATGAGTGTGCGGTAACTTTGCAACAGGCAATCAAACCAGAAAGATATGAAAGATGTAAGACTGAACAACGGGGTGATGATGCCGGCCATAGGTTTCGGCGTTTTCCAAATCCCTGAGAATGAAACAGAACGGGTTGTAACCGATGCAATAGAAGTCGGTTACCGTCTGATAGACACGGCGTCCGCTTATTTTAACGAGGAACAGGTGGGGAGCGCCATTCGTCGAAGCGGCATAAAACGCGAAGAGTTTTTCATTACCACCAAATTGTGGGTACAGGATTATGAGTATGACGATGCCCTGCGAGCATTCGATCTCTCAATGAAGAAACTGGGTCTCGATTACCTCGACCTGTATCTGATGCATAAACCCTATGGGAATTATTATGCGGCATGGCGGGCAATGGAACGGTTGTATAAAGAGGGCCGTATTCGCGCTATTGGTGTGACGAGCTTTTCTGACGAACGATTGCAAGATCTTTTTCTGCACAATGAGGTAAGACCTGCTGTGAATCAGTTGGAAACTCACCCGTTTTTTCAGCAACAAGCCGCCAATACGTTTCTGCAACAGGAGGGCATCCAACATGAAGCATGGGCTCCTTTCGCCGAAGGGCAGAACGACATTTTCAATCACCCGGTGCTGAAAGAAATCGCTGCACGGCACGGTAAAGGCGTGGGGGCGGTCGTGCTTCGCTGGCTCAACCAGCGCAACATCGTGGTTATACCCAAGACCGTGCGCAAGGAACGAATGATAGAGAATTTGAATATCTTCGATTTTATTCTTACAGATGAGGAAATGAAAGCTATCGCGGGATTGGACACGAGAAAGAGTCCAATTTATGACGATATGGATTTGCCGACTGTAAGAGCAATAGGAACTCATAAAATACATGACTGAAATGAAGACAATTAAATTGAACAACGGTGTCGAGATGCCGGTGTTGGGTTATGGTGTATTCCTTGTTAATTCGGAGGAATGCGAACGTTGCGCTCTGGATGCCATTGAAGTAGGTTATCGATTAATCGATACAGCACAGGCCTATTATAATGAGGACGGTGTAGGACGGGCTATCGAGAAGTGTGGTGTACCTCGCAACGAATTGTTTATTACGACCAAAGTGTGGATTTCCAATGCAGGAGAGGAGAAGGCCTTCCGAAGTATCGGTGAGTCGCTTCGAAAATTGAAAACCGATTATATAGATTTGTTACTCATACATCAGCCTTTCGGAGACTATTACGGGACGTACCGAGCTATGGAACGAGCGTACCGAGACGGTATGGTGCGTGCTATCGGTTTGAGTAATTTCTATGATGCCCGATTCGTAGATTTGGTGGAGAATGTGGAAGTGAAACCTTCTGTGTTACAGTTAGAAACGCACGTCTTTTCCCAACAGAAGAGGATGCGAGAATTAATCAACGACTACGGGATGCATTTGATGGCATGGGGCCCTTTGGCACAGGGGTCGGACAGACTTTTTACAGATGAGACTTTGAAGGCTATCGGTACGAAATATGGTAAAACCAATGCACAGGTGGCTTTGAAGTTTCTAACGAGCGAGGGCATTGTCGCTATTCCTAAATCTATTCATAAGGATCGTATGGCGAGCAATTTCAATATAGCCGATTTTGAACTGACAGAAGAGGATAAGGAGACCATTCGAAGAATGGATACCGGTAAACTTAAAGTTGATTTCAATGATCCAGATATGGCAAGGTATTTATTGGAATATGACAAAAAGTTTAATCCAAACAGCTGATAGACGTTGTTGTGGTATGGGTATATAGCCCGACCTCTTTCACAGAAAAAGCGGGAAAAGGGAAAAATCCATTTCCCTTTTCCCGCTTTTTATCGGATAGGCCTCGGAGAGAGAATTAAGATTGGATCGTTTTCTTCAAATCTTATTTCTTTGTAATGTATTATAAAGCGTCGATAATACGAATCGCATTCAACGCATTTGGAAATCCTATGTAGGGAAGGCATTGTATCATCGCTGCGATTTGGGTGGCTTTGTCGTTTCCAGCCTTGATATTGCCCTTGCTGTGCGAATGTATTTGAGATTCAGCTCCGATAGCTGCTAATACACAAAGAGAAAGTAGCTCCCTTGTTTTGATGTCGAGTCCAGAACGGGTATAGAAATCACCGAAACCTACTTCGGTGAGAAACCGAGGGAGACTTTCATTCATTTCGTCGGGTAAGTTACTAAATGTTCGGGCTATTTCGTCGCCGTATAGAGGGTATTGTATTTCTTTCCCTTTTTCGTATCGGTTGTCTTCATTCACCGTTCCTTGTGCTTCCAAAGGTAAAGGGATTCCTTTTTCTTGAAAGACTTCATTAATTGTCGAAATGGCATTCAATGTTTTGGGGAATCCGATAAATGGGGCGCATTGATAGATGGCTTCGCGCAATTCTATCGGAGATACTCCTACGTTGAGTGCCGCTGCTGCATGGGATTTCAACTGGGGGAGTGTTTGCATGGAGGCTAAGGTGACACACGTAATCATCTCGCGGGTTTTGTGGTCGAGAGAACCGGTTTCGAATACTTCGCCGAAAATGAATTTTTGAAGTATATCCATCAACTCGGGGTCGCTTCCTTTCCCTGAGAGAGCTTCACCACCGAACAATCGGGTATAATTTTGTTTACATGTTTCTATTCTGTCCATCGTCGTATCTTTTTTATCGTTTTTAGCTTCGACACCAAATGTTAAGCTTAAAGATATTCCTATTATCAGAACTATTTTTTGTTTCATAACATAATCATTTAATTAATTAAGGCGTTTTAGTGTTTGCAACCATTTAACTACGTCTTGACGATTGTCGTTTACATAACTGTCTCTGATTGCCAGACCTTCTAAGAAAGATGCATCGGGGCATAATTTCTTCATGTCGGAAATAGAATGCCCGAATCGGCCTCCTCCATGAGTCATGAAAGGAACGATGGTTTTTCCCGAGAAATCGTGTCTTTCCAAGAATGTAGCTACCGGTGGCGCTATGGTGCTCCACCAGTTGGGCGAGCCGACGAATATTATGTCGTATTTATCGAAATCTTGTACATCGTTTTTCAGCGCAGGGCGATGGTTGGTATTTATCTCTTTTTTAGCTTGATTCACGACTGAATGGTAGTCGGTGGGATAGGCTTCTTGGGGTTGTATTTCGAACAAGTCGGCTCTGGTCGGTCGGGTAATTTGTTCTGCAACGGTGCGGGTATTACCGCTGTGTGAGAAATAGACGACAAGTATTTTCTCGCCGATCTCCTTTTTCTGAGCGGGAGTGGATAGGCATGTGAGCAACATCATGATTAATATTATTTTGTTCGTCATAATTATTTGATTGTTTATTAAGAAGCTGTTTTAAATTTATAGAGAAATAATATTATCATTTCAAGCAGGTATGTTCCGGCCATGTTGAGCCCCTGTCTCGCATCTTGAATCCCTTGATTTTTGTCAATAGCCCGCTATTGACTGCATATCTCGAACTCCAATCTGCTTCAACATAGGCTCAATCTGTCTCGGAATAAATTTAAAACATCTTCTAAATTTTTTCCCCGATTTCATAGGCTTCTTTCAAAACGGGTTTTCCTTCTATTTCTCCGACTTTCCATACCCCGGTTCCATAGATAATCCCTTTTTCACGAGCTCCTTCGAGACAGTCGAGAAATCCTCGGAATCCGTCAATCGTGCGTTCCATAGCCGGGATACTCGGTTCGGCGGCCGTTACGATGAAATAAAAATTTTTGTTTGTGATTTCTGTGTAACGGGCGCAACAACGGTCGATGAGGGTTTTCATCTGTGCACTCATCGTATAGAAATAGACGGGCGTTGCCATGACTATGACATCGGCGGCAATCATTTTTTCGAGCACTTCGGCGGCATCGTCTTTTTGCGGACAAGGCTTGCCGTACATGCTACATATACCGCAACCTGTGCAGTAGTTTATGTGTTTGTCTTTTAGAAATATTTTTTCGACCGTGTGCCCGGCATCTTTACAGCCTTGTAGGAAAGCATCGCATAGGCGGTCGGAGTTGCCGCCTCGCCGCGGGCTTGAAGAAAGTATCAGTACATTTTTGTTCATGTTTCTTTACCATTAGATTCGTGAGACAAAATTAGAAGGGAAATCGTAAGGGCTTTGTATATAGATTACAGATAGATATACCATTTTTACGGATTCGGAAGTTGAGGTATGAGACCTATTTGGAAAAGTATTAACTTTGTTTTCGTAAAACAGAGAATGACTGCGTTTCGTATGATTAAATATTTTTGAGAGTGTATTCTTTTTTTTTGTGGAATTTTGAAAGACAAACGATTATGAACGAGATTTTGAAACTTGACAATATATTCCAATATAACGATATGATGGGACAAGAAACCTTGCACCCGTTAGTCAGCGTTGTCGATTTTTCGAAATGCAAGCCTATGCTGCATTCTCTTCAACGGTTTGGTTTTTATGCCGTTTTTTTGAAAGATGTGAAATGCGGGGATATTCGTTATGGTCGGAATTATTATGATTATCAAGAAGGAACGCTTGTTTTTCTGGCTCCGGGACAAGTCGTAGGGATTGTCAATAATGGAGAATATTTCCAGCCTAAGGGCTGGGCTCTTTTGTTCCACCCTGATTTGATACGGGGTACTTCGCTTGTACGCGAGATGAAGAACTATACTTTCTTTTCTTATGAATCGAATGAGGCGCTTCATTTGTCGGAACAGGAACGAAAAGTAATTCTCGATTGTTTTCATAATATAGAGTCGGAATTGCAACATGCTATCGATAAGCATAGCAAGACATTGATTGTAAATAATATAGAATTGTTCTTGAATTATTGCGTTCGGTTTTATGACCGACAATTTATTACTCGCAGCCATGTGAATAAAGATATTTTGACTCGCTTCGAGAATTTGTTGAACGATTATTTTCAATCGGAGAAACCTCAAATCATAGGGCTTCCGTCGGTTCAATATTGTGCCGATTCCTTGCATTTGTCGCCTAATTATTTTGGTGACTTGATTAAAAAAGAGACCGGAAATTCTGCACAGGAGTATATACAAGCTAAGTTGATCGGAGTAGCGAAAGACCGTATTTTCGATACCAGTCTTTCGGTCAGTGAAATTGCTTATAGCTTGGGGTTCAAGTATCCACAACATTTCAGTCGTTTATTCAAGCAGAAAGTGGGTGTTACCCCTAATGAGTATCGCATGCGGAATTGATTTCCGGGATACTTTTTTATTGGAATTCGGTCGGAGGTTTTGAAATATTGATTTTGAGAATGGTTCGAAACAATTTGGACCTGTTTCTGAGCGAGGTTTTATTTACGTTTCTTTTTCCTTTTTCCTTTGGGATTGCCGGGCGTTGTTGCCTTTATCATTTTAGGTAATTGATTTTTTACCGGTCGGACGAGGGGGATTTGATGGGGCGATGTTTCTTTGACAATTGTCAGAGGATTGACTATTGTTAGATTACAAGGGTCTTGTTTTTGGTTGTTGTCAGGTATGGAATCTATGTTTTCGTTATCGCTGCGTGCCGATTGCTGTGTTGCCGAAGAGGCTTGTGTCGTATCATTATGTTTCTTTTTGGAATCATATTTACGGGCGTAACGTTCGAGCGTGTTGATACAGCTCATCAGGGCTTTTACCTCTTGGGGTTGCAAAAGGGGATCGAGTTCGAGGAGCTGTGTGTAATACTGTAACAACACTTGATTACGCAGCAGTTCTATTTGCATTCGACTTGCCGATAGTTCTTGTTCAAATTGTTTTTCGAGATTTTCCATACTTTTGTTTTTGGAGCAAAAGTATGTGACGGTATGTACGATTTTATGGCATGATTGAACAAAGTTTGAAAAGATCTCTTGTTTGTCAATTCTTTTCAACAGAGAGAAGAATGTATCAGGGGGTACTTGATATAGGTGGAATTGATGGGACTTAACCCCTCCGTCCTGCGGACACCTCCCCTATATTTTGCTATCGCAAAACACAGGGGAGGAGGTTAAAAAAGCACGCCGATAGTGTCATACTAATCTTTCGCTGTTCTAAGAGTTAGACAAGGAGTATTGCGGCTCTCTTTTGTCGTGTGATTTTTGCCGGTAAGATAAAAAGTATTCAATCTTCTCCCCTGTGTCGCAAAGCAATATTTGATTGTATATATTAACCCCCTCGCCCTACGGGCACTCCCCCTATATTTTGCTGCGCAAAACACAGGGGGAGAGGTTGAGACGTATTCCCTTTTCGTTTCTGTTCCGATTTTATATGTGAAACCCCGTAAGGCTACGGGACACGGCAGGGGGAGGAGGACAAACACGAACAATCCCCGTTAATTATCGACTGAGCCGTTTTGGCGGGGTGGACATTTTGGGTGTTTAAAATAAAAAAGGCTGTAAATCGCAAGATTAACAGCCTTATGCAGTACCCGAAGGGGGTGTAACACCGTGAAAAAATGATATTAAAATTTGAATATAAGTGCAAGAAAATCAGATATGAAAATAATTTTATATTATCTTATGTATTCAAATTTAAGATTATATTTTCATATTTTTGGCTACCCTTTGGCTACTCGGGATAAAAAAATTCCTATATTTGCAAACAAAGGAATTTAAAAGAAATGGCTACTAAAAAAAAGTTGAGGAGCGATAATACATATATTATTAGTCAAGATACGACAGATAACCCCAAACTCGGAGCTAAGGTATTATCGGACGGTAGAGAAAGTTTGTTTCTCGATTATTATTTGGGGTATCAAAAAATATATAACGAAAAACTTGGCAGAGAAGTTACGAGGAAAGACCGGAAAAGGGAGCATTTGTCTTTGTACCTCTGGCAAGCACCAAGGACACCGATAGAGAGGCAACAGAATAAAGATACGTTGGAATTGGCAAAAAAGATAAGGTTTGAGAAGGGGCAGGAACTGTTAGAAATGACAGAAGGATATAGACTTAAAAGCAATAGAAAAGTAAATTTTTTAGACTATTTCCGGACATATATAGATAATTACACTAAGAAAGATATTAGAATGATCCAGATTGCATTTGGGCGGTTTGTCGATTTTCTTAATGAGACACCGGAATATAACAAGTATAAGGATATGATTAGGCCGGATCAGATTACTAAGGATATGATTCTATCCTTTTCAGAGTATTTGCAAAGCAGGAGTGTCGGGGAGGGGGCGAGAAGCCTATATGCACGTTTTAAGAAAGTGATAAAACATGCAGTCGAGCATGGTGTAATGCGGATAAATCCGTGTTCCGGGATTTCTATAAAAGTAGATGACAGCCAACTAAGGAAAGAAATACTATCACAGGAGGAGATACAACTTTTGGTAAGTACAAAACGGGAAAATGAGAACCCCAACATAAGGCGGGCATTTATTTTTTGTCTCTACTGCGGTTTGCGATTTTGTGATGTTAAAGAGCTTACATTTGCCGATGTGGACTATTCTAATAAGCTGTTGAGGTTTGAGCAGAACAAGACAAAAGGACATAGCACAAAAAGCGGAGTTGTTATACCTCTTAACGATAGTTTGTTAAAGTTGATAGGTATGCCGGCAAACTCCAATAGCAAGGACGATTTGATATTTCCTTTGCCGAGTTATGAAATGTGCTTAAAATCATTGAAACGTTGGGTAAAAAGAGCCGGAATCAATAAAAATATTAGTTGGCACTGTGCGAGGCATAGTTTTGCTGTAAATATCCTTAATAACGGAGCTAATATAAAGACGGTATCGAGTCTTTTGGGGCATAGTAGCCTACAAATGACAGAAAAGTATATGCACGCCATAGACAAGCTAAAACAGGACGCAATAAACAGCTTGCCGGAACTTGATATTTAATAAACTTATTTATACAGAACGATATGGAAAACATGGAGTCAGAAGTTGATATGCAGCGGCTTTGTAAAGAGTACTATGAAATTATTATATGTTGTGAAGAAAGAGGTTTTTCACTTTGCAGGTATAAGTTATGGAAAAATGAAATCTATGTTATAAAATGGTCTAAATTAGACACAAAATTATCGGATTTTGAAAATATAATCTTTGGGCAAATTCGCATTAAATATCAATTTGAACAGATAGAAAACAGCCCAATAGATTTAAAAACAAAGGCGGAAATTTTGTTTGCTATGAGTAAAAAATCAAACATGTATATGGAAAAGTATATAGATTATACGTGCTGTAAAAACGAGATCGATGAAGGGGTGGATTTTGTTCATGAATTGTATCGTTATTTAGATAATATAGGGCATGAAATTTATAAATGTTTGAGTAAAACAATGTGCCAAATAAGCATAATAAATGAGTATAGTAATTCAACTAAAATAACGGTTGATAATGATAGGGATATTATGCTTATTGAGGACGGAAGATTAAAGGATATAGTTGAAGTCGCCATAGATAAGGGGCTTATTGACAAAAATAATGATTGGTTAGACACAAAACAATTACAAGACTACTTTTGCCAAGAGGTATCGTCAAAATTGAATCTTTCAAAAAAATATTCAAACGGGAATCCGACTACAAATTGGAACTTTTTTAAATTAAAATTTGGGTGGAAAAATTTAGGGAATGCACGAAAAAACTGGTTACAAATCAATGGAATGGAGGCGCGTAGTATGGAAGGGGATAATAATTATTTACCAAAAGGACATGATAAGGTAGATGATATTTTCGATGAATTATGTTATACTTCCACAGAATAAACGCTAAAAATACTCTTATATACTGGTAGTAATAAGTAAGTTTTCTTTTTTTGTGTGATTTTGGTTCAAAATGACTAAACACACCGGTAACATACCGGTGTGTTTTTTTATTTCTTATACTCTATATCTTCGTCCATGTGTTCAGAGGGATAGCGAGTGCAAGCCTATCCCAGAAGATTACAACGGGTAAAGACGGGCGAGCCTTGCACCTCAGCCCTGAAAGCCTTAATTCTCAAATCAAAAAAAATATGGAAGAGAAAGCAAAAGAGTTTGCCGATTATATTGCGGAAAACATTATCGGTATTACAAAACCAGTATTGACAAGTGAAGAAGCAGCCCGTTACATGGGTGTATCGATGAGTTATTTGTACAAGTTGACAATGGGGCGTAAAGTTCCTCACTACAAAAGCCCAACCGGTAAAATGTGTTATTTTAATAGATCCGAGCTTGAAGAGTGGATGCAGAGTAACCGGGTATCTACCGACGAGGAAATATGGCAAAAGGCGCAAGAGTATTGCGTGGGAGGGGGTGTAAAATGATAACCCCCAATATTATCTATTATGCCCGTTTGTCGTTGGAGAGAAACGGCAGTAAAACACCTAAGTATGTGATTACGGCGACCGCCGGCAACTATGCGCCAATGGAAAAATTAAAAGGCCGTGACGGTCGTGTATCTATGTTCCTCGTGCCTAAGACGAGCTGCAAATCAAGTGCGCCACAGATGAGGCTACAAGCCAAAGACAGCCTAAATTTTACAGGATTGAAGGATTATTTTATGGACGGGAAATTGAGCGGTTATGCGTATGGCTATGCCCCGGCGGTGCGAACATACACGGTAAAAGGGAAAGAAAAGCCTAACCCACTGTACGGGTATGAAAACGACGGTTTTCTGTTCATAGTCCACCAAGACGAGACCGCCACATCGGAAGCCGAGAAAATCATACCGTCGGAAATAGAGCTTATAGTGTTGGAGGGTGCAAAAGTGCTCATACCCTCGTATTGCAAGCAGTTATGTATGGGCGGTTTTGACGAGATTCTCAATTATTTAAGGAAACAATCAAACGTGTTATAATTATACAAGGCGATGAAAAGAAATGCAAAAACAATAGAAGAAACGAGCAAATATAAAATAGTTGTCGAGAACAGATTTGACAATATACCGCTCACCTTTAAGATATGGAAAAATACGAATCTGAAAGAGCTGAAAATAGACGACGGATTTGCAAGGGCTATCGGGTTTAACTCACTGGAAGATATGAAGAACAAGGTGGGTGAGAGCGTAATAAAATCTATTGGATATTTCCCTGAATGGACGATTTTAGAGGAAACGGATCCACTTAATAACATAGTATTGAATTAGAACAACAAACCGGACAAATCAGACACTTAAAAAAGGGATATTGTAATGGCTGTAAATTCGAAAAAGAAATCTTTCATTTTTAATGTTGAATGGCAAGAGATACTATTGGATTATCCTGCGGAGGTCAGACTTGAAGTGTACGATGCAATTATTGAGTATGTTGCAACGGGGACACTATCGGAGCTGAAACCTATGGCTAAAATGGCATTCTCCTTCATTAAAAAAGAAATAGATTACAATACGAATAAGTACAATGATATTGTAGCCAAGCGGAGCGAGGCCGGTAAAAAGGGAATGGCATCGAGGTATGTAAAGGGAAATACTGGAAACGGTGTAAAAACAACAAACGTAACAAATGATAACAAAACTAACAAATGCTGTCATGATGTAACAAACGTAACTGTATATGATAATGATAATGTATATGATAATGATTTAAAAGAAACTTCTCTATCGAGAAGCAAAGAAAAAGAAGAAGATTTTGGCAAAGACGTTGACAAGCCACTGACAGATCTACGTGAAGAACTACTCTCAAATCAAACGTGGATAGAAACACTATCGATGAACAACCACATCGACGAGAGCGAATCGAGGCTCTATATCGAGGCTTATATCCGTAAACTTCAAAACGAGGGTATTGCAAGAAAAAGCGTCAGCGATGCACAACAACACTTTGCCCGCTGGTTAAGAATTGAATTAAAACGAGCACGAGATGAGCAATCCGGAATCCATCAAAAACCTAATTCCAAGACCAAACAGGAGCGATATGCAGAGTTTGCAGAAGCCATCGCTACCAAGCTGGCAACGGGAGATACTGGCAACTTACAAGACGGGGGAGAATCTGCTCTGCCTTTTTAGCCCCGACAATCAAAAACCAATATTTAACAATTTGAAAAATGGAAAAAACAGTAAAATTTAAAATTAAAGCAGACGGCGAGCGGGTACTCGTCACTGCCGGGTGTTGTGTGTATGCGATAACCCCAAAAGAGACGGAAAACCTAATGTTGAGAACACGGGATTTGCTCAACAAGATGGGATCGGAAATAGAAACGGTTGAATTGTCCGGAAGGTTCATTTCCGACGTTGCCGGCAAAGAGAAATTCATTGTGTCGAGAGAAGATTTATACAACGCCTATATAGCCATAAAAAGAATGTTTAATTACATGTAAAAGCAAAATTATGAGAAAAGAAGAAGTAAAAGTACTTGCACTGCAAGACGAGCTAAAAGAAGCGGAAAAAGAATGGGACAAGGCAATAGATAATATTATGGACGGCAAAGGAAACGGGGTATTTGGTAACGAATATGACAAAGCAGAAAAAGAAGCCCGTGAAAAAGTAGAAAGAATAAAAAAGCGTCTGAAAGAGGCGATAGGCGAACGGGATGCATATACCGATGAGGAGATAGACGCTATCGCCGGGGTCATGAAGCCGGAGGAGTTATCCCCGGAAGAAGATGCTTTTTTGGATAATCTGGCAGACACATTCGTCTAATAATTCCATACGGTAGCACTCTAAACGGGTGCTACCCTCAAATTTAAGAATATGGTTATTTGTGATAATTGCAAAAATAAGATTCCGGGTTTCAACGAGTATGACGGCTATATAGTCGTATGTACAGCAAGAGGACAAACGATTTTGCCGGATCCGCTTTGTAGCTATGAGGTAGAAGAAGTTTTAAGGACTGGTAAATGTGAATTTTTTTCTAAAATAGAATGAAGTGAAAAAATGGGACGTCGAAAAAGAGCCGGACGGCGATGTTATAAAAGAAGAAAGAAAGATGTATTTTCTTTAAAATAGAAAAAATAGAAAAAAATGGGACGAAAAAAAGGCTGTTTAAAAACAGGAGGCCGCAAAAAAGGGACGCCCAACAAGGCGACCCAGACGGCAAAAGAGTGGATCGTACAAACGTTATCCGCTAATTGGGAGCAAATGAAATCAGATTTGAAAGTACTCGAACCCAAAGAGAGACTACAACTCTTATTTAAGTTATTGGAATATGTAGCTCCCAAACAAAGGGAAACTTCTAACAACATCAAGTTTGAAGATTTGACCGACGAGGAGATGGACGAACTTATCGATAAATTAACGAATGGCATTTCAGATGAGAATGAAACTAAATAGGGAGATAAGAATTGTCTTGTTAAAATGGCTAAAAAAAGGTGAACTCAACACGGGAGATTTACCGATAAAGGGCGAGGACGAGGAATGGGTGGAGGCTCTGAAAAACCTCACAAACCAATATAGAGAAGAAGAAAGGAGGCAAATAGATGAGAATACAAATTGATCGCCAAAAGCGCATTATCTTATTAAAATGGTTAAAGAACGGTGTAATTAACACGAGAGACTTAGAAGAGCTCAATAGCCAAGAGGATAATTTGTTTTTAGAGCTCATTAAGTCTTTGCCAGATAATGAAGATACAGAGCCGGAGACAGGAAAAAACGGCAAAATAGGCGTGTGAAGCTGCACGCAACCCCACGTAAGGACGCAGATAGGGGTATCGTTTAAGGCTATATCCCTATCTTTTTTGAAAAATAAAGCCAAATAAGGCGATTTAAGAGCGTTTCTTTCTTGTTTGGTATAATTTATCCTTTTCAAGGAGAAATCCCAGCAAATCGAAAAGAGGTAAGCGAGAGAGATATTTATGATGTAATTAAATAGTATTTGTTATGGTGAAACGTGTAAAATACGGACATGTCAGAGTTGAGGACACCAGAACAGTTATCCGTCTCCATATCGGGAATGTCTATCGTGATTTAAGCGTGTCATACGCTCGTATATTGGCGGGAATAATTAAGAATGCGGCCGATAGGCTCGAACAGAAGCGGAATAGAAATACTAAAAATTTATAGACTGTATGTAAATCCCCTAATTTCGGGGATTTAAAAAAGCCCGCCCACACAATCCATGTGCAAGCAGGACTCCAATAGTGCTCGACCTCTCCGCCCGCCCAGACGGAGATACATTGCAAATATAAGGATAATTGAATAAAAGTGTATGAAATTCATGCACTTTTTTAATTCCGTAAAATCTACGGATTTAACATTAAGATTGTAACTTATTGTTTATCAGTTTGCAGGGATTTTTCCTTTCTAACTAACATGTTATCAATTTGAAAACAGTTTTGCACTGCAACTAACCATATTGAATACGGCGGAATTTTCCGCTTTACTTAAAATGTTGATTATCAGTTTGAGCGCAATTTTGAGCGCAAACAAATGGAATATTTTAATATAAAATGTTGCCGGCAAGCAGTAGAGTTTATAAATGCCCCTGTCGGAATTCCGAAAAACCTATAAATCAAATACTTAATTATATACCTCATCAAAGATGTATTTTACATACCCAAAAAATGGTATATGTAAAAGCATAATACCCGGAAAAATTACAGCATGATTACGGCAAGGTAAAATATTTAAATACGCAGACAGTTGCGTATTATCCGAATCACCGTTTAATCTCTCATTGATGAGGTATAAAATAAAGGGTCTCACTAAAATTGGACATACCCCCACTGTGTTATATTTCCTATTGCCTCAACTTACCGGAGTCCCGTTCTCGTAAAGGAACTCCGGAGCTATATCTGCACCGTTCGCCCAAAATACCATACCGTCCACCCCGTAACGCTCAAACTCTTTTTCATCTTTAAGTTCGGCATAGGCGGGATAGTTTAATAGGGGGGTAAATCCACCTTCCTCTTTTCTCCGTTATTGAAGGTACACAGCAAAGTGTAATTCCCTAAAAATATTCTGCTGTTGTTACTAATAAAATCATTGCTTCATTCATAATCTTTAATTCAAATCCAGACAATACTATCCTACAATTGAGAGATACCGGCTTAAAGATTCTATTTCAGCCCGTATAACGACCTTTTGGAACTCTGCCGGATTGTTCTCCGTATGAGAGGCTTCCAGTGCCTTGTAATAGCTTATTTTGTCCTCGTTGCTGCCTTTGAGATTTACCAGTGTATAACCGTTGCGGAGTAAGTATAGATTCATCAGAAGCCGAGATGTACGCCCGTTCCCGTCTATAAACGGGTGTATGCGTACCAACTCATCATGAAGGTAAGCCGCAATGAGCACCGGGTGAATGCCTTGCTCCTCCATTTCGGCAAACCTTGTCATAAAAGCCTCCATTTGTGGTTGTATCAAATACGGCTGTGGGGGGACATGTGTACTTCCCGAAATCATAACAGGCACGCCCCGATAACGTCCGGCATTCTCTCTGTCTATTCCATGTAGCACAATAGCGTGTATTTCCTTGATTGTGCGCTCCGATATTTCCATACCTCCCTTTGCAAAGTCCTTTATGTAGTCTATCGCTTCAACGTGGTTAATTGCTTCAAGGTGTTCCCGCATTGACTTTCCGGCGATAGTAACCCCCTCGTTCACTACTAACTCCGTTTCTTGCAGTGTGAGCGTATTTCCCTCGATCCGGTTGCTTTCATAGGTGTATTCAATGGCAAACGCATTCTCTATCTTTTGCAGGGCATCCGGTGGTAATGGGCGCAGCCCCAACAAACGGGCTTTCAACGTGTCGCATTGAAGCAATAGCTTTGTTATTTCCTCGTTCATAATAATTGTTTTTTTATACTAGATATTACCAATTATCATCAGCAGAGTTTTCTAATTGCTTCTCGTAGGATGCTATTATTGAATTAAAAAACGAATTTAATTCCTGCATCATTTCAACAGCCTTTTTCTTTGAAACGCCCTTTCCCATTGATTTTGTTTTTTGGTCTGTGTCATTTCCTGTGAATGGCTGTATCTGTGGAATTTTGTATTCCTTTCCTAACCCAACTTGATACGCTTCTATACACTCAACATCGTATATTTGTACTCTACATTTGTTGTCTTTTGCTTGCAGCTTTACGGAATACTTATACGTGTATAAATTCACCAGTCCCATTCCGGCTTTTACTTCAATGTCTTTTATTGCCTTTAATTGGATTGTGTGTGCTGCATCATCTTGATTTTGAGTTACATTCTTGGCAGAGTTCCAAAAATCAGCAACGAACATCTTTGAAAGCGAATACAACTCCGATTGGGTTTTATTTACCTCTATTATCTTTTCAAATTTGAACTCTTGGGCATTGATTGACAATGTGGCAAGCAAGCATATTACCATAAAAAGTACTTTCTTCATGTTATTACATATTTAGAATTATTCGACAAACTAATATACAGGTACACAAATAGATAAACAGTTTCCTATTTCTCTTCTATCTGGAATATGATTTTTTTTAATTCATCTACCGAAGTTGCTTTGTAATAGTCACTTTTGTACTGAATTAAGGCAATTAGATCTTCTCCTTTTGTTTCTTCCGGTGATGCAAATAGTTGCCACATCGGAACATTTAATGCTTTTGCAATTTTCTCATACGAAATAATGTTCGCCGTTCCATTTATTTGGCTTGATAATGTTACTCTACTTATACCTAATTTATCGGATAACTCGTTAATTGTTACCCCCTTTTCTTTGAGTAGTTCTTTTATTCGATTCATATCTAGTATTGTTATTTTTTTACAAAAATACAACAATAATAAAAGTGTAAAATAAACTACTTACAAATAAATGTTAAATGTAGTATTTTATTTATCATTTTATTTTGTAATGTAAAATAAAGTACTTACATTTGTATCAACAAAGTAAAACAAAAACAAACAAAGATATGAAAACGAAAATCGACAAATCGCAACTTTTCAAAATGGCATGGTCAATGTATAAACGCTCTATCTCGGTTCTCGGCCGTGAGTTCTGCCAGTCGTTCAGTGCTTGTTTGAGGAACGCATGGTTTAAGATGAAAGCGGAAGCCCGCAAAGCCGAAAAAGAGGCTCGCCGGTTAATGAAAAAGTTGGAACCCGCACAAAAGCCCGAATCGGTTGTATTTGACGCAACAATGGAAAGAGGGATAACGGAGTATTACAGAAGCCAAAGCGGGCGTTATTGCGGAGATTGATACACCAAATACACGTGCTCTTCCAAAACAGCATGAGACGGTAGCCCGGTCACTGGGGAAACAAAAGCCGGGCTACTTTAATAAAGACCAACAAAATAAATAAAGATATGAGTACACGGAACAGAACACAGTTAAGCGAGATTATGAGCCTTGCATGGCAGTTTGTAAAACGCAACGGATATACGATGTCGGAGGCTCTCAAAACGGCATGGGCAAATATGAAGTTAAAAGTACAAATGAAACATCGGATCGTGCGGTTTTATTTCCGCAAGATAGACGGGACGATAAGAGAGGCATACGGGACACTGAAAGAGTCTATACTACCGCCGACACAGGGCACAGGAAGAAAGGCAAATGAGACGTTGCAAACGTACTATGACACCGAGAGACAGGAATATCGCTCTTTTAAGCGGGCGAACTTGGTAGAAGTATGCAGTTAAAAGGAGCGGTTTATCCGCTCCGGGTTACCCTACCCTAATAGGGGGCTTTTATATGTTTGTTAAATTATAGACGGGGCAGCCGCTTGTGAAAGTAAGCTATCCCACCGGTAGCGGACGTGTCCGGGAGGATTCCCGCTATTCCGAACATCGTTAAACAATAAACTTTTTTTATATGGAAACAACCGAATTAAAACAAGATGAGCAGACAGTAGAAGTAATCGAACATCGTAGCGTCGATACCATGCGTAACGCAGTCATCAGTGGACAGACAAGGGAGTTATTAATCATGTTGGCAGGATTGCGAGATATAGAGAACTCTTTTTGCAACTGGAAAAACAAGTACGGAATTGTATCAGATAATGATACAGATCACTTTATACAACTAACAACCCAATGCGGGACCTTGATACAGGAAAGTATCATTAAGTCTATAAATGACAATTTAGGCCGATTGGATTTTAAGGCGATATGAAACGAAATATTTTGAACATTAACATAAGAGATACCGATGTTTATAATATATCGGATCCCGATTTCCTGAACATCTCCCCTCCGAGCTTTCATGCCGGGTGGAGTAAGACGAACGGCAAGCCGAGAGAGAAATTTTTCTAAAATAGAATAAAAACAGATACGATTGTTTGCTAATTTGGAAACAAATTATTATCTTTGTAAATATAACAAGAAACGATATGGACGGGCATACGATAACCATAATACTAAGCGATGAGGCGAACAGTTTTGTAAGGCAGCAGCCATTCAAGGCACAGCAGAAGATAGCGTATAATATTCGTAGAGTGCAGAGTGGTCTAATAGAAAAGGACGTTTTCAAGAAATTGGAAAACTCTGATATATGGGAGTTACGGACGCTTTTCAACGGAATTTGTTACCGTCTGTTTGCTTTCTGGGACACCAAGAAAGGGGCTTTGGTAGTGGTTACTCACGGGATAGTGAAAAAGACGCAGAAAACCCCTAAAAAGGAGATAGAAAAGGCAGAGAGAATAAGGAAAGAATATTTTAATGATAAAAAGTAACAGATATGGCAAAGATGAATTTCACACCAGCAGACAAATTGATAGATGATGTATGGGGAAAGGTGGGCACTCCCGAAAGGGACGCTATGGAAGCTCAACTCAAAGATGATTTGCAGGCTTATTACATTGGAGAGGCTATCAAGGCAGAAAGGCTCAAACAGAACCTCACACAGGAGGAATTAGGCAAAAAAGTAGGCGTGAAACGCTCTCAAATTTGTAAGTTGGAGAGCGGTAAGTGTATAATAACACTTCCTACTATGAGCAAAGTTTTTAAGGCTTTGGGAATTACAACGGCCACCCTTGATTTGGGAATAGGCGGAAAAGTTGCTTTGTGGTAAGCATATAAAGCAGGATCCATAACGAGGAGGGCGTTTTGCGCCCTCTTTTTTTGCTTTATACTCTTATAAACCATTTATAATTTAGGGCGTTTCCTGTAACCTGCCTAATTCCCCCACTCGGTTAAAACGTCCAACTTGCAATCTAATTTACCTCTCATCAATGAGCGTAAAATAGTGGGGAAAATTTTCCTTACTTTGTTATATCCATAAATTTGTCTTTTATCGATGAGGTATAAAAGAAGGGGCTCACCAAAATTGGACATACCCCCTTCCCAATACCAGACAAAAAGGATAACTAATAAGGACATACAAATATAATGATAATATCAAAAAAGTGTATGAGTTTCATATACTTTTAAGCAAATCTAAATAGGGGGAATTCCCCCTCATTTATTATACGATCTTCATAGGGGTATTACCCGTAATAATCGTCTGCACACGTATATAAGAATGGAGATAAAACAGGGAGTAATGTGTCTTTTGGCTACCCTTTGGCTACCTGTAAAAATAAATAGAGCTGAAAATCAAATGATTAACAGCTCTATGCAGTACCCGAAGGGGGACTTGAACCCCCACAGCTGCAATAGCCAAAGGATTTTAAGTCCTTCGTGTCTACCATTCCACCATTCGGGCAGCCTTAGAGCGAAAAACGGGACTCGAACCCGCGACCCCAACCTTGGCAAGGTTGTGCTCTACCAACTGAGCTATTTTCGCAATTGCGAGTGCAAAGATAAAATGCTTTTTTGTTTTTGCAAAATTACGGCTCGAAAATCTAATGGAAAGTTTTATTTGAGACTTTCCCGCCCGATGGAGGGGAATTTTAAGTCGTGTTTTTGCTGTATTTCTTAACTTTTCTCCTCTTGTTTACATTAAAGCAGGGGTGGAGTTCTTAGCTAAAAGTCAATATCAACGGTATATTAACTGGCCTCCGGCTGAGCCATAGGGAGCTATATTGTAACTTTGCAAGAAATAACGACCGTCTTTTGCCGTCCCTGTCATGGGACCTCCTGTGGTGATGTCGTAGGTGGAACCGCATTTGGGGCATCTTAGGCAAAGATTGTTCTCGTCGAATTTGATTCTTATGTTGGAGTTGATTTCTACGGGACAACAGAGGTCGTAGACGTAGGGCACACCGTGTTCGTTAGTAATAAGCATGAGCCCTCCGTATCCTGTGGCCGAAGATAGGGTGTAGGGAAATCCTGCCGGAATTTTCTGGTTGAGAATGAACTGGCGGTGTATGAAACTACCGCTTACACCGTATTGGTCCCACATGGCTTGGTTGGCAAATTCTACCCGGACGGCGGCAGCCGGTATGCGGTCGCGGTCGCCTCCGTCGCAGCTTGTAGCGATGATTGTGATAAGGAGGAGAATGAGAATGTTGCCTGTTCGTTTCATTTCAATATGTTTTCTATGAGTTCTATTTCGGACGGTGAGAGGGACAAATTATCCACTGCATGCAAACTGTCTTTCAACTGGTCGAGGTTGCGGGCTCCGATAATTACACTACCGATTTCTTTGCGGCGTAGTATCCAAGCGATCGCCAATTGCGATATGCTTTGTCCTCTTTGTTCTGCGATTGGCCGAAGACGGGTTACCTTAGCGATTTTATCCGGAGTGACATCGGATTGTTTCAAGTAACCTTCGGGACGGGCTGCTCGTGAATCGGCCGGTATGCCGTTCAAATATTTGGAACTGAGTATGCCTTGTGCCAACGGGGAGAATGCCACTACCCCGATGCCTTTTTCCATACAAATTTGCAGGTGTTCTTTTTCTATGTGACGGTCGAACATGTTGTAGCGATCTTGATAGGCCAAGCACGGAACGCCGGCATCGTGCAAGTAGTTCAAAGCATACAATAGCTTGTCGACCGGATATTTGGATAGTCCTATATATAAGGCTTTGCCTTGCCGGACGATATTGACGAGGGCTTGCATGGTTTCATCGATGGGGGTAATTCCGTCGTATCGGTGGCTGTAAAAGAGATCGACATAGTCGAGGTTCATTCTTTTCAGGCTTTGGTCGATACTTGCCATGAGATTTTTGCGGGAGCTGCATCCTCCGTAGGGGCCGGGCCACATTTCGTGCCCGGCTTTCGACGTAATGAACATTTCGTCGCGATGTGCGGCGAAACTTTGTTTCATCATGCGTCCGAAGTTTTCTTCGGCACTGCCTGCCGGGGGGCCGTAGTTGTTGGCTAAATCGAAGTGGCATACTCCGTGGTCGAATGCATATTCGACCAATTCCAATCCGGTGGCATAACAGTCGGTGTTCCCGAAGTTGTGCCAAAATCCGAGGGATATGACGGGTAGTTGTATGCCGCTGTCTCCACATCGGCGATAAAGCATTCCGTTGGTATAGCGGTCTGGTTGAGGTTTATATTCCATAATTGTCGTATGTTTAGAAGCAGTTCGATTTACCGCTATGAAATGTCTGTCTAAAATAATTTATTAGCGACCTAAGAGTCGAGCTTCTGCCGCTTCGGTACGAGCGAAGTCGAAAGAGTCGATCGTTTTTCGCATGAGTTCCGTGATGCGGTCGTTACACAGATTACCGATGCTGCCTTCGTGGGTATGATGGATATGCTTGTCGGGGGAGAATTTCCCGGCTTCGATTTCCAATCCCACTTGTTTATAGGCATCTCGGAAAGGTGTACCTGTTTGTACTCGCCGGTTTACTTCTTCCACGCTGAACATATAATCATATCGTTTGTCGTCGAGAATATGCTCATTGACGGCAATTTGAGAAATCATGAGGTCGACCA
This sequence comes from Barnesiella intestinihominis YIT 11860, assembly GCF_000296465.1. NCBI lineage: Bacteria > Pseudomonadati > Bacteroidota > Bacteroidia > Bacteroidales > Barnesiellaceae > Barnesiella > Barnesiella intestinihominis. The sequence continues at coordinate 203,418 of NZ_JH815205.1, read as the reverse complement.
TGTTCAAGCATTCTTCCAATTCGTCGAACGAGGGCAGGAACAGTTCTTTGATGATTTGTAGGTCTCTGAAATAACCCGATGGCAAGTTATTGGCGATGAGTGTGATTTGATAGGGTAATGCTTGTAATTTGTTGCATTTGGCTCGTGTCAATTCAAAAACATCGGGGTTTTTCTTATGGGGCATGATGCTCGAACCGGTCGTGAAGGCATCGGGCAATTTAATGAAGGCGAAGTTTTGCGAATTGTACAGACAGGCGTCGAATGCCAGTTTAGCGAGAGTCGCGGCAATAGATGTGATAGCGGAGGCTACGATACGCTCGGTTTTTCCTCGTCCCATTTGAGCGTACACGACGTTGTAATCCATCGTTTCGAACCCGAGGCTATCGGTGGTTTGCGTACGATTCAGCGGGAATGAAGAGCCGTATCCTGCGGCTGACCCTAACGGATTGCGGTTGCACACCCGGTAGGCGGCTTGCATGACGATGAGGTCGTCTACCAGACTTTCGGCATAGGCGGCGAACCATAGTCCGAAAGAGGAGGGCATAGCGACTTGCAAATGGGTGTACCCCGGCATGAGTACTTGTTTGTATTTCTCGCTTTGGGCGATGAGGGTATCGAATAGTTTCTTCGTCTTTTTTACGATATTCTGCAAGCGAGAACGGGTGAAGAGTTTGAGGTCGACCAATACTTGATCGTTACGGGAGCGCCCGCTATGGATTTTTTTTCCGATGTCGCCCAATTTGCGGGTTAATAAGAGTTCGACTTGCGAGTGCACGTCTTCGACACCTTCTTCGATTAAAAATTTACCGGTTTCGGTATCCCGATAGATGTTCCGTAACTCTTCGGTGAGTTGTTTCAGTTCCTCGGCGGTAAGCAACCCGATGGATTGCAACATGGAGATATGAGCCAGCGATCCCAGTATATCGAAAGGAGCCAAATATAAATCCATTTCCCGGTCTTTCCCGACTGTGAACTGTTCGACGTCCCGATCGACTTGTACCGATTTTTCCCAAAGTTTTTGCGCCATTCGAGTTACGTTTTTGTTGTCAGATGAAAAAATTAAAATAACTTTTTATTCGTAGGGCAGTATGACAAGCATATCGGCCATTTTATCAACACCTTCCTGCAATGGCTTGGAGACCATCGGTTTGATGAAAGGGTTAAGTTCCGCTTTGACCGTGATACGCGATGCCGTTTCATTTTCTCCGGTTGAGACCAACTGTATCCACAGATTGAGAGGAAGCGGGGAGTTTTCGGCTTCGAACTTTATCGTTTTATTGGGTTCCCGATCTATGATTCTGAAAGTGATAGATCCTATGGGGCTCACTTCGATAGAGAGGCTGTCCTTGTTGTAACCTGTAATTTTCAGCTTTTCGTTTCCGGGAGCATTCAAGGCTCCTTTGAACCTTTCGAGGTTGGAGAGGTCGGAAAGCAATTCAAAGACCCGCTCGGAGGAGTGGGCTATTCGTACCGTTTTACTTTCGAAACTTGTCATACCGAAGGCGTGTTGTTATTGGGACCTTGCCAGCTTGCCGGGTCTTTACGCCATTCCTGCAATGTTTCAAGGTCTTCGGGTTTGATATAATTGGTTTCCAATGCGGTTTCGAGCATTGCATTATAGTTGCTCAATGTAATCAATTCGACTTGTGCCGATTTGAATTTGCGGGCCGCTACGGGGAATCCGTAGGTGAAGATGGCGGCCATACCGATTACTTCGCAGCCTGCGTTTCGTATGGCTTCGACTGCTTTTAAGCTACTGCCTCCGGTAGAAATGAGGTCTTCGATGACAACTACTTTTTGACCGGGTTTTAAATTTCCTTCGATGAGGTTTTCCAAACCGTGGTCTTTCGGTGCGGAGCGTACATAAACATAAGGTAATCCTAAGGTTTCGGCGACAAGTGCCCCTTGTGCGATTGCTCCGGTGGCTACACCTGCAATGGCATCTACTTCGCCGAAGTTTTCCATAATTACCCGGCAGAGCTCTACTTTAATAAACGTCCTGACTTCGGGGTAAGAGAGTGTTCTGCGATTGTCGGTATATATGGGCGAGTTCCAGCCCGATGCCCAAACGAAAGGATTTTCGGGTTGTAGTTTGATAGCACTGATTTTTAATAGTTTTTCAGCAAGTAATCGTTCTACCGTTTTCATGACGAATAATGTTTAGAATATTTAAAACACAAAGGTAAGAAAAATAGCAGATAAACGGTCGAATGGCAGGTGAAAAATATGAAAATATTTAGACGCTGTTTTAAATTTATAGAGAAATAATATTATCATTTCAAGCAGGTATGTTCCGGCCATATTGAGCCCCTGTTTGGCATCTTGAATCCCTTGATTTTTGTCAATAGCCCGCTATTGACAAAAATCTCGGACTCCGATCTGCTTCAACATAGGGCTCAATCTGTCTCGGAATAAATTTAAAACAGCTTCTTATAGTACCGCAGCGAGTGTGAGACAGCTGATTCGGGGCTTCCCGTGAAGATAGAGCGCCTGTGCGCAAGCCAGAAGAGTCGCGCCTGTGGTTACAACGTCGTCGACTAACAGGATATGCTTGTCGGATAAATCGAGCTCTGAGTCCGTTTCGTAAGCGGTGCGGGTGTCCAGCCAGCGTTCGTAGATATTTTTTCCAGTTTGCGATTTAGTGTTTTGGGAGTGGTATAACCATTCTGTGTAGACTTCGATTCCGGTGACTTGTTCGATTCCCCGAGCAATCCATTCGCTTTGATTGTATCCTCTGCGGCGTAATTTCGCCGGATGCAAGGGGACGGGAACCAACGCGTTTATGTCGTCGAAAAATCCGCTGGGCAGCAGTTCGTTCGCGTAAATTTTCCCTAAGGTGAAACCACATTGTTTTCCTCCGTGGTATTTGATGTGGTGTATGAGTTGCCGGGCGTCGCTCGGCGTGGAGAAAAAGAAAAATGCCGCACATTTTTCAATGGGAACTTTTCCGAGAAAAAGTTGTGCCATCGGGCTGAGCGGGTCGAGGTGATAACCGGTGCGCGGTAATCGATGCAAACAGGTGGTGCAAATGTTTTCTTCATTCCTGTTCAACGCCCGTTGACAGACCGGGCAGAGCCGGGGAAAGAACAAATCGATGAAATCTTTGAGGAACGGGGGCGTTTTCATGATTCGATTTCTTTAAGGATGCGAAAAACTAATTCGGTTTCGAACCCTCGGGACGCGGCGAAACGAAGTAATTTGGAGCGTCGAACCTCGACATCTTCGTCGTTAATCGAACGAGATTTCTTTTCGAGCAGGTCGGCGAGGCGGGTCGTGTATGCTTCCTCGTCGATGAGAGATAAGGCATTGACGATGTCACTATTCCCGATTCGTTTCTGTTGCAGGGCATAGCGGATTTTTATTCGTCCCCACCCGGAAAAACGGAATTTGTCTTTGGCGAAAGCAATGGCGTATCTTCCTTCATCGATGAATCTTTCTTGAACGAGTCGTTCGACGATTGTTCGGGCATCCGGCTCTCCGATACCCCATCGGGAGAGCTTTTCCCGTATGTCGGCTATACAGTGTTCCGATGAAGAGCAGAGGGCGGCCGATCGGTGGAGGGCTTCGGGCGGAGTTAGTGTTTTAGCCATGTCGTATGGGTTTTATAGCAGAAACGAATCGATTTTTCTCATACAGGTCTTTGATGATTCTGATGTGCTTATATCCCGCTGCTTCCAACATACGGGCGCATGCTTCGCCTTGTGCCTCGTTGATTTCGAAGTAGAGCTTGCCTCCGGGGGATAAAAGCCGAACGCTGTCCATAGCTATTTTTTCATAGAACAGAAGAGGGCTTTCGTTCGGGACGAACAGGGCTATATGAGGTTCGTATTCCAGCACATTGGCACTCATGGATCGGCTCTCGCATCGGCGGATATAGGGCGGGTTGCTGACGATGATGTCTAATGATTCCTCTGGTAGTTCTGATACATCGTAACGGAGAATATCCCGTTGAAAGAAATTTACATGAGCATTGTGTTTTCGGGCGTTACGCTGAGCAATTTCCAAAGCCTCTGTCGAGATATCCCATGCCTCGACCTTGCTGTCGGACAACGAGAGCGCAAGAGTAACGGCAATACAACCGCTTCCTGTTCCCAAATCGGCTATGCGCGAAGGTTGACCGGAGTTTTCCGTTATAACGAGTCTTGTCAATTCTTCTGTTTCGGGGCGGGGAATGAGAGCTCCGGGGGCAATATCGAAACGCCGCCCGCAAAAATCGGTATATCCCAAAATGTATTGAATGGGTTCTTGCTGCGAGAGCCTGTCGGTTATACGTTCGATTTTACGGTGTATATCCTCGGATAAAATCGTATCTTTGTGCAGCAGAATATCGGTGGGGGTATAGCCGCACAGGGATTCGAAAATCATTCGGGTGAATCCGGTGATTTCTCCGGGAGGGTAGATTTCTCCCAGTTTGCGCCGTAACAGATCGATACTTTGTTGCATGGGTAGATCGATATTTGTAAATCCATGCAAAGTTAAGAAACTGTTTTGATTTTTGGGAATAGATATTTCGTGCAGAAAAACTACACCGATCAAATCGGGCTTTAATAAAAAAATCGGAATATGGATAAAACAGATATGGATGCCGTTTTCATGCGACGCTGTTTGCAGTTGGCTTCTCTGGGTCGAGGATACGTGTCACCCAATCCGATGGTGGGTGCGGTCGTCGTACATCGGGGGCGAATTATAGGAGAGGGATATCATCGGTGTTACGGTCAACCGCATGCCGAGGTGAATGCCATAAATTCGGTGCGGGATGCAGGACTGTTGCCGGAATGTACATTGTATGTTTCTTTGGAGCCTTGTTCTCATTACGGGAAAACTCCTCCTTGTGCCGACTTGATTGTCCAAAAGAAGATACCGAGGGTCGTTGTCGGCTGCCTCGATCCGTTCCCGAAGGTGTCGGGGCAGGGTGTCGCCCGGTTGCGGGAGGCCGGTATAGAAGTTGTCATTGGGGTATTGGAAGAAGAATGTAAGGCTTTGAACCGAACTTTTATGACCTGCCAAATCGATGAGCGTCCTTTCGTTACTTTGAAGTGGGCGCAGAGTCGGGACGGTTATATCGACCGGATTCGGAAACCGGGAGAACTTGCCATTCGGATTTCGGACGATGTTTCGTCTGTGTGGGTACATCGTTTGCGTGCCGAAGCAGATGCCATATTGGTGGGGACGAACACGGCAGTTGCCGATAATCCGTCGCTGACTACCCGTTTGTGGTACGGGCGTTCACCTTTGCGAATCGTTCTCGACGAACATGCCCGCGTTCCGTCTGGTTCGCACGTGTTTACAGATGGATTGCCTTCGCTTGTTATTACGGCGAAGGATATTGTTTATCCGGTTTTGCCCGATTCTGTCGAAGTTATTCGCCTCCCTTTCGGGAAAGATTTAATACCCGGTTTGTTGAACGAACTATACCGTCGACGCATACAACATCTTTTGGTAGAAGGGGGAGCTGTATTGTTACAGTCATTTTTAGATTCGGGATATTGGGACGAAACGAGAGTAGAAACCGGGCCGATGTTTCTGGGAAATGGAATTGTCGCGCCTGTCGTAAAGGGGCTGCTTGTGCGCTCTGAATATTGTGGCGAAGCAAAAATAGACTGGTATGAAAATAGGTAAAAACAGATTATTTGCCGTGTCAATTATTCGGTTCGTCTAAAATGAAACGGCTATCTCTCTTTTTTTATTTATTTTTGAATTGGGAAATCGATGTATATGAATCGGTTTATCCATAAATAATTATAATTATCGGTGTTTGTAGTGTACAAAGAAAAAAATGTTGCTAAATTTGCCGATTGTAACTGCAAACCTGTAACTCATATCAGTTAATGAAGAAGCAAAAAATATATTTTTTTCTGTGTATAGCGGCTTTATTTTTATCCGGCATTTCGTGTAATTCGACCGAAGATGATGTTATATCATATACTGTATCGGAGAGCGTACGGGTTTCCGGTTTTTCTTTGGCGGCCAATGACTCGGTGTTAGCTCATTTAGATACGATATTTTTTACGATAGACTTGAATAAAGGCCAGATTTATAATGCCGATTCTTTACCTGTCGGAACCGATGTTTCCGCATTGATTGCGAATATCTCGTTCGATAACGTCGCACAGGCTAAGATTTATATGGACAAAGGCGATCCTGCCAAGAACGATACGATAGACTATATAGCCAATCCTACCGATTCTATCGATTTTACGTCGAAAGTTTCGTTGGAGGTGACGGCTCAAAACGGTACGACCGTGAAGTGGTATTCCGTTAAGGTAAATGTCCATCAAATCGACCCCGACTCATTGTATTGGAATACCATGTTCGGCGTTCGGCCTTTACCGTGTGGCAGTCAAGCAACGGTCGATGCGCAAAAAGCCGTTTATTATAAAGGGAAAGTTCAATCTTTCATAGTCTCTAATTCGACTTGTACATTATATACGGCGGAAGATCCTTATGCCGATGACTGGACACCGCAGCCTTTGTCGTTATCGTTTATACCTGATTTGAAATCTTTACAAGCTACCGATGAGGCTTTGTATATGCTTTCGCAAACCGGCGAGCTATATCGGTCGGAAAATGGTGTAGAGTGGACTTCGACCGGGCAAACGTTTTATTCGTTGGTAGGAACGTGGAAGTCGAGGCTGTTGGGTGTCGTGTCGGAGAACGGTGTTTATAAACACGATTGCTATCCTCGTCCTGCTGGATTTGTACCTTATCCGACAGCTGCTAATTTCCCCATTACGGGCAGTAGCCCTATGGTGACATTCGCGTCGGAGTATGATTTGGATTCTCCCCAGTCCATTATGGTGGGCGGACGAATGGCCGACGATAATCTGACCGGTGCGACATGGGGATATGACGGTGAGGCTTGGGCTCAATTACAAGGCTCGATAAAACCGTGCGAGGGAGCCATTCTGTTTCCGTATTTCACTTTTACGACCAGTGAGTACTGGATAACGACGCAATACACATCGTGGATTGTGATCGGGGGGCGCGAGGCTGCCGGGGTAGCCGATTCGGTATATGTTTCGGTAAATAACGGCAATACATGGAGCAAGGCTCCTCAGTCGTTGGCTATGCCTACCTATATCAATCCGCGGGCTTTTGCTTCGGTGATGGTTGTCGATGCGGACTTTACCTCTCGGAGCGCGGCTTCGTTGTGGAAGTTTATGCCTATTCGGAGGGTCCCGGCTATGTCGGTTGCTCGTACGAGCGATTACCAGATTCCTTATATTTATATATTCGGAGGGGAAAATAACTCCGGTGATATTTATAATGAAATATGGCGAGGAGCAATCGGTAGGTTGAGATATCCGCCGATACCATAATGAGTGTTTTGAAGAAAAAAGATACTTTTCATCGGTTTATTTCGTTTTATGTATGTAGGCTCGTAAAAATGGCACACGCATGAAAAAAATAATTCCGATTATAGTGATAATAATGAGTAGTACAGCTGTTTTATCTGCACAGGATTTCCGTTATGATGCGGGGATAGCGGGTGGAATAAGTTGTTATATGGGCGATGCCAATCAGGTTTCGCCGTGGCATCGGCCGGGTGCTGCGATAAGCGGAGTGTTCCGTTTTTTGTTGAATTATCGGTGGGCTGTAAAGACCGATATTTCAGCCATGCAGTTTTCAGGCGATACCCGTGATTTTGACAATCGTTTCCCCAACGGAAGTGATTACTCGTTTGAGAGTTGGCAATATCGGTTGGGAGGACAGATAGAATTCAATTTCTTTAATTATGGAATGGGATATTCTTATCTGGGAACGAAACGGCTTTCTCCATATTTGTTGGCGGGGGTGGGAGTAGGATATTCGACTGTCGGAGGCGGTTATGTGAGTTTCGATGCTTCTTTGGGAGCCGGGGTTAAATATAAAATAGCTCCGAGATGGAATATAAGTTTGGAATTTGCTATGCACAAAACGTTGGGAGACAGTTTCGACGGAAAGGCACTCGCAGATCCTTACCATATAGAAAGCAGTGTGCTGAAAAATACGGATTGGTTTTCGACGACTTTGTTTTCAATCACGTATGAATTCGGCCGTAAAAAAGAAATTTGTAACAACGATAATCGTTGAAAGAGGAATGACTTACGTAGAGCAGATAAATCTAACTCGTGTGCCCAAACACATTGCCATTATTATGGACGGCAACGGGCGTTGGGCTAAGGAGAGAGGGCTGGACCGTTCGGAGGGGCATCGCAAAGGTCTTGATGTCGTTCATGAGATAACGGATGCAGCTGCCGAAGTAGGGGTGCAATACCTTACTTTATATGCTTTTTCGACGGAAAATTGGAATCGTCCGCAAGCGGAAGTCGATGCTCTTATGGCTTTGGTCGTTTTTGGTATAGAGCGGGAAACTCCCGGAATGGTAGAGAAGGGAGTCCGTTTGTCGGTCATCGGCGATTTGGACCGCTTGCCATCTGATGTGAAAGCACGGTTGTTGAAATGTATTCGTGATACGTCGGGAGGTGAGCGTATTGTTTTGAACTTGGCGTTGAGCTATTCTTCCCGATGGGAAATCGCTCGCGCGGCCCGGTGTATCGCACAGGAGGTTCAAAAGGGTAGATTGTCGGTGGACGACATTACGGAAACGACAGTCGATGAGTTCATGACAACTGTGAATATGCCTAATCCCGATTTGTTAATTAGGACGGGAGGAGAAATACGACTCAGTAACTTTTTGTTGTGGCAACTCTCGTATGCCGAATTTTATTTTACAGAAGAATACTGGCCCGATTTTACCGGCGAAAGCCTTTATAGAGCCATTGTCGAATATCAAGCCAGAGAACGTCGTTTCGGAAAAACGAGCGAACAACTATAAATGAAGAAAAAGAGATTGAAAATGCGATATTATATGCCTTTGAAAAGTTTGGCTGTTTTTTTGTTTTTGTCTTTTTGTGTGCAGGCTGTGACCGCACAGAATGAAGAGAAACTCGATACGATATATAATCCGAAGGTCGTTTATTCGGCCATTCCGCAGAAATATGAGATTGCCGGTATCACGGTTACCGGGGCTCCCAATTATGAGGATTATGTATTGATAGGTTACTCTGGGTTGGAAGTAGGACAGGTTATCGAAATACCCGGTAATGCCATTACCGAGGCAGCCAAAAAATTTTGGAGGCAAGGTTTGTTTTCCGATGTCGTGATTAAGTGGACGAAGGCCTATGGCAATAAGGCATGGCTCGAAATACAATTAAAACAACAACCGCGTATTTCGGAAATAAATTACCACGGGATTAAGAAAAGTGAGCGGGAAGATTTGGAAATGCGCTTGGGGTTGGTCAAAGGAAACCAGATAACTCCCAATATAGTGGATCGTGCCACGACGATTATCAAAAAACATTTCGAGGAAAAGGGTTTTAAGAATGCAGAGGTGAACATAAAACAGACCGATGACCTGACCCATGAGAACGAGGTGATCGTCGATATTTATGTGGATAAGAAAGAGAAAGTTAAGGTCCATAAGATATATATAGACGGGAACGAGGTTTTGTCGGATAGGAAAATAAAATGGGCTATGAAAAAAACCAATGAAAAGGGTAATTTGCTTCATTTGTTCCGAACGAAAAAGTTTGTCGAAGAGAATTATAAGAATGATAAAAATCTGATTATCGAGAAATATAACGAGTTGGGATACCGGGATGCCGCTATCGTAAACGACAGTGTGGTGCGGTATAACGATAAAACGGTAGATGTTTACCTGACAATCGATGAGGGAAAGAAATATTATATCCGAAATATAGACTGGGTAGGCAATACGATTTATCCGTCGGATTATCTTTCGGCTGTATTGGGTATGAAGCCGGGCGATGTTTATAATCAGAAAATGCTGAACAAGCGAACGATGGAAGATGAAGATGCGGTTGCCAATTTATATATGGACAGAGGATACCTTTTCTTTCAGTTGGTTCCTATCGAGGGCAATGTGCTGAACGACTCCATCGATTTGGAGATACGTTTGTTCGAAGGTCCGCAGGCCCGTATCAACAAGGTTGTCATCAATGGTAACGACCGTTTGTATGAGCATGTTATCCGTCGGGAATTACGTACGAAACCGGGAGAGTTGTTCAGTAAATCGGACTTGATGCGTTCTGCTCGTGAAATAGCTCAAACCGGGCATTTCGATCCTGAGACAATGGATATAAAACCGGAACCGAACGAAGAAAACGGTACTGTCGATTTGGTTTATAATCTCGAATCGAAAGCCAACGACCAAATCGAATTTTCGGCCGGTTGGGGGCAGACGGGTGTTATCGGAAAACTTAGTTTGAAGTTTACGAATTTCTCCATCAAGAATTTGCTCAACCCTAAATCGTTTAAAGGTATCATTCCGCAGGGCGACGGGCAAACGTTTACGATCAGTGCGCAAACGAATGCACGTTATTATCAGCAGTATAGTATTTCGTTTTATGATCCGTGGTTCGGAGGAAAACGTCCGAACTCGTTCCAGTTCTCGGCTTATTATAGCCGTCAGACCGGTATCGAAAGTTCTTTTTTGAGCCGAAGCTACAACAGTTTATACAATAATTCTTTGTATGGAGGTTACTGGGGAAACAGCTACTTGGGTAACTCCTATTATGACGATTATTATCAAAATGCTTATGAAAATGCCTTAGACCCGAACAAGTCTTTGCAGATGATCGGGGTTTCCTTCGGATTCGGGAAACGTTTGGAGTGGCCCGATGACTATTTTACTTTTATGGCAGAATTGGGCTATCAGGCATATATTCTTAAAAATTGGGAGTATCTGTACTATATGCAGAACGGTACTTCTCACAGTTTTACGTTGGGATTGACGCTGGGTAGAAGTTCGATAGATAATCCCATTTATACACGTCGAGGTTCTCAATTTACGTTATCGGCTCAATTTACTCCTCCTTATTCATTATTCTCTAAGAAAGATTACAAGAGCCTCTATGAGAGTTCGTCGAGAGCCGACCGAGAAGAGTTATATCGCTGGATAGAATATTATAAAATAAAATTCAAGAGCCGTGTATATACCCCGTTGAATAACTCCGAAAAATATACACTTGTGCTTATGGGACGTGCCGATTTCGGATTGTTGGGGTCGTATAACAAGTATAAGCAAACGCCTTTCGAAACATTCCATGTGGGTGGCGACGGTATGACCGGGTCTTATACATATGCTACGGAAACAATCGGGTTGAGGGGCTATGATAACGGTGCTCTTACGCCCTATTCCGACGGTCGGGCTTATACCCGGTTCTCGATGGAGTTGCACTTCCCGTTCTTGTTGCAGCCTTCGTCTACGATATATGGTTTAGCTTTTGTCGAGGGCGGTAATGCGTGGACATCGCTCGAAAACTTCAATCCATTCTCTCTGAAACGTTCGGCCGGAGTGGGCGTTCGTATCTTCTTGCCGATGATCGGATTGATGGGTATCGACTGGGCTTATGGTTTCGATAAAGTACAAGGAGAGAAAGGGGGTGGCCATTTCCACTTTATCTTAGGTCAGGAATTTTAATTTGTGAAAAAACAGATACGTTTGTGTTAAATGCTCTAAAAGGATAGCGCGATTTGGTAGAATCGCGCTATCTTTATTTTTTAGAAAGTGTTTTATGTTATATGGTTTATTGAAACGGGAATGTTTAATTAAATAGAATAACGATATGAAAAGAATAGTTCTTTTTGCGATGGCGGTACTAGCTTTTACTGCGTCGTCGGTAGCTCAGAAGTATGCTTTGGTCGATATGGAATATATACTCAAAAATATTCCTTCGTACGAAATGGCCAACGAACAGTTGAACCAAGTGTCTCAACGTTGGCAAAAAGAGTGTGACGACAAGGCGGCCGAAGCTAAAACAATGTATAAAAACTATCAATCGGATTTGGTATTTCTTACCGAGGAAATGAAGGTAAAACGAGAAGAGGAAATCCGTGATAAGGAGACGGAGGTCGTTGAATTGCGCCGTAAGTATTTCGGCCCTGAGGGCGAGTTGTTCAAAAAGCGCGAAAGTCTTATGAAGCCTATTCAAGACGATATTTATAATGCCATTAAGAAGATTTCGGAAGATAAAGGCTACATGATGGTTATCGATAGAGCTTCTTCTCCGAATATTATTTTTGCGTCGCCGAAGATAGATATTAGTAATGAAGTGCTCACAAAGTTAGGATATTCAAAATAAATGCTTACTTTTGTGCCATTATTCATAACTTACAGTATAGAAACAAAAAAATTATAGTATGATTAAGAAATTTCTTTTCGCCGCAGTGTGCATTTGCTCTTTGAGTTTTGTATCACAAGCGCAACAAGCCCTTAAATTCGGTACCGTTAACTCTCAGGAGATTTTTATGTTGATGCCAGAGAAGGCAACTGCCGAGCAAACTCTTCAAGATATTAATAAGAAATATGAAGATGAGTTTGTAAAAATTCAAGAAGAGTTCACGAAGAAGTATAAAGAGTATATGGCATTGGGCGATACGATTCCCGAGACGATACGTGCTCGTCGTATGCAGGAGGTTCAAGATTCCCAATCTCGTATCGAGAGTTTCCGGGAAATGGCGTCTCAGGATATTCAAAAACAACAAGAAGCTCTTTTCGCTCCTATTCAACAGAAGTTGATGGATGCCATTAAGTCGGTAGGGGCAGAGGGTAAATTTACTTATATTTTTGATTTGGCTTATCCTATCGTTATTTATCAGGGAGCACCCAGTGAAGATGTGACTCCGTTGGTGAAAGCGAAATTGGGATTGAAATAATTATTCCCTCGTCGAGGGGTTGCGAAAAGGATGATAAGAACGTTATCATCCTTTTTCCATATTTATACTTCTAATAATGGATGCGACAAAAATACCTACTAATGTAGGTTCCATCGGAATTTTCGATTCGGGATACGGAGGTCTTACTATTCTCGAACAGGTGCGTAAAGGCCTGCCTCGATATGATTATCTCTATTTGGGGGATAATGCGCGGGCTCCTTATGGTACGAGGTCGTTCGAGATCGTATATGAATTTACTAAGCAGGCTGTATTTCATCTTTTCGACGAAGGGTGCTCTTTGGTTATTTTGGCTTGCAATACGGCTTCGGCAAAGGCGCTTCGTAGTATCCAGCAAAAAGATTTGCCTCGTCTCGCTCCCGATAAACGGGTTTTGGGGGTTATTCGTCCGACGGTCGAGTCGCTTTCCGAACTGTCGCGTACGGGGCATATCGGGATTTTGGCTACACCGGGTACGATACAGTCGGGCTCCTATGAGTTGGAGATAAAGAAGATGTATCCCGAATTCGTGGTATACGGACAGTCATGTCCCATGTGGGTTCCGTTGGTGGAGAACAACGAAGCACAAGGGAGGGGAGCCGATTATTTTGTTAAGAAATATATCGACGAACTTTTGTCGCAGTCCGATGAAATTGATACGATAGTATTGGGGTGTACCCATTATCCGTTGTTACTCGACAAAATTAGGGCCTATCTTCCTCCGTCTATTTCGGTAGTCTTGCAAGGTCCTTTGGTGACCGACAGGTTGGACGATTACTTGAAACGGCATCCCGAGATAGAGAGTCGTTGCTCGAAAGAGGGCGGTTGCCGCTATCTGACGACGGAATCGCCTCGAAAGTTTTCCGAGGCAGCGACCCTGTTTTTGAATGAGCCGGTAGAGGCTGAGCATATAGTGTTGGGATAAAATATAGAGTTTTGATTATGGTAAAGAAAGTGATACGATCGGGTATTCGGGTCAATAAGTACATTAGTGATTCGGGATTTTGTTCCCGTCGGGAAGCCGATAAAATGATTGCCGATGAGCGGGTGACTATCAACGGCGAGTTGGCTACGTTGGGTAGCCGGGTGGCCGAAGGCGATAAAGTGAAAATAGACGGGGAACCGTTGCATTTTATCCCTATGGAACAGCGGGAGTATAAATTGCGCCGTTACGGTTCTTCTCGTAAAGAGAAACTATCGGGAGCTGAAAATCCCGAGGTTGAAAAGAAGCAACGAGGGGGCCGAGAGAGATTTGCCAGTGGACAGGAGGAACTTCGTCCGAATCGTCGTTCCAAAAATTCGATGGTGAAGAAGTCCGATGAGGCTTCGCATCAAGGAAGAAAGCCGAAGACTTATGCTCCGAAAAAAGTCGTGAAGGAAGGAGAGGAAAAAAGTAAGAATAGAACCCGAACCAAGTTGGTTCCGGGAAAAGCCTCTTCTGGTAATGTGAAAAAGAAAATTAAATAGTTGAGAATAGTTTTTTTGGAGAGATATTAAACGATAGTGGGTTCGTCGATGTATCTTTTTTATAACCCCTTTCCTCGAAACTTCTTTTCCTTCGGTCTCTCACTTATACCGCTGCTTCCACAGCATCCTGTAATGCTGTGGAATACGGTGGGTGCAGGGATATGTCCGATATAAACCGGCTGATGAGATGTCGTTTTCAACCCCTCCATCTCTACGTGCCACCTCCCCTATATTTTGCGTTGCAAAACACAGGGGAGGTGTTTCAGATTCCCACTCCAAAGCGATATGTAATCATTCGTTGTTCTAAATATCGATATTGTCACTTTTCAAAAAAATAAAGGTGGAATGTGAAATGTCCTATGATGTTGTGAGAGTAGGGGGAGGGGATTGAAAGTGTCGCTTTGAACAGCCTTTTATCTCTTTGGAACTTTGAGGGTATTCTCCTTCTCCCTTGTGCTGCGAAGTGAATAGGGGGAATGCCCGCCGGGCAAAGGGGTTAAACCCTCAATCGAAAATCTTATGAAATCTTTTTTAACCTCTCTCCAAAGAGAACAGGAACGAAGTATTCGATAAAAGATTCATCGTTAAAATTCAAATCTACTCCCTCGAATTTTCTATTGAATTGGGTTTAGTATGACACTATCGGTGTTAACCTCCTCCTCTGTGTTTTGCAACGCAAAATATAGGGGAGGTGGCACGTAGAGACGGAGGGGTTAAAAAATACCGGCAGTGGAGATGACAGAGTCAGGGCTCCTCTCTTTCTGCTCATCATAGATGAAATCCGGGGAATGCCCGTAGGGAGAGGTGGTAAATTTACGATTCAGCCCGTTGTCGTTTGATGTGATTATGATTTATGCTAACCATTTGACGAGCAGATAACCTCCTCCCAACAGCCATATATACAATATGGCCGCTAAAAGAAATGGTTTGGCTCCTGCTTGTTTGAATTTTTCGAAATTGGTTTCGGCTCCCAAAGCTGTCATAGCCATTGTAAGCATAAAGGTGTCGAGGCTATTGATTCCGTCTACTACTGGAACGGGAAGCCAATCGAACGAATTGAATCCGATAACGGCAAGGAAACCGAATGCGAACCAGGGAATGGTGATTTTTCCTCGCTGAGTGACGGTTGTATTTTTGTCTCCTTTGACTGCTTTTACGGCTCGGCGGGCTAAGGCAAAACTCATGATGAGTAAAACCGGGGCAAGGAGCATGACTCGAATCATTTTTACGATGATTGCCGAGTCGGAAATCTCTTTCCCCATCGCGTTACCCGCCCCTACCACGTGGGCTACTTCGTGTAAGGTAGAGCCTGTGTAGAGTCCCATTTGTTCGGGTGTGAGGTCGAATACTCCGGCTCGGTAAAGAATGGGATAAATGAACATCGAGAGCGTACCGAAAATGACAACCGTCGAGACAGCAACTGCTGTTTTATGGGGTTCGCTTTTTACTACCGGTTCTGCACCCAAAACAGCAGCGGCTCCACAGATGGCGCTACCTGTGGCGGTGAGCAGGGCGAGGTCATTGTCCATCTTCAACAGTTTCCCCACCAAGAAACCCAATAGAATGGTGCAGGTGACGATAATCACGTCGATGAGTATGGCCGAGGCTCCTATGGCGATAACGCTTTGGAAGGTCAACCGGAATCCGTAGAGGACGATACCGGCACGAAGTACTTGTTTCGAGCAGAATTTTATGCCCGGAACCCATGTCTCGGGCAATCGGTTACGCAGGCTGTTGGCGTAGAGCATACCCAGTATGATGCCTACGATGAGGGGGCTGAGTGATAGATTTTTTATAAATTGGAATTCTGCAATGTAAAAGGCGGAGAATGAAAAAAGTACAATCAACAGAATACCGTGGAGGACATTTCCTTGTTTTTCGCTGAACATATCAAAATGAATTAAATTGTTTTTTTATAATCGAGTTGGGGAAAATTTGCCGTTTGATACAGTTAATGCGGAATGCGATATACGTTCATTCCGGGTGTCGTTTCCCTTTTCGGACGCAAAGGTAGAGATTTCATTTCGAATATGGGATTTCTTTGTGGTTATCGGTTATAACCATAGGTTATTTCGATCATTGTACCGTGTTATCAAAAGACAAAGGGACTGCTAATCGGCAGTCCCTTTGCATGATATTACGGAAAGACTATTCTTCCTCGTACCACTTGGAATACATCAGGTAGTTTTTGGCGATTTTTTGATTGATCTCTTTCGATTGTTCGGGGTCTACCATTTTGATGAATTTGGCCGGTGTTCCGCCCCAAAGCTCACCCGGTTTGATGACTGTCTTGCTCAACACAACCGATCCGGCGGCAACGATGGCTCCTTCGCCTACGACAGCATGGTCGAGAATTACCGAGCCCATGCCTACGAGGGCTCCGTCGTGTATGGTAGCTCCGTGTATGGTAACGTTGTGTCCGATGGATACGTCGTCGCCGATTTCGATGGTGGATTTTTCGTATAGAGTATGCAATACCGATCCGTCTTGAATGTTAACCCGGTTGCCGATACGAATAGAATTGACATCGCCTCGCAAGATGGCTCCGAACCAGATACTACATTCGTCGCCGATAACGGTATCGCCGATGAGAACTGCATTATCGGCGAGGAAACAGTCTTTACCGACTTTCGGGGTAAATCCCCGTACTGATTTTATAAGTGCCATGATTAGTTTATAATTTTAACTTGGATTAAATTGCTGTTGTTTTGCGGTGTAACCATTGTTGCTCTTCCTCGTCAAGCATCGGACTTAATCGGTCATAGACCATTTCGTGATAGCTGTTGAGCCACTCGATTTCTTTCTCGGTCATGATGGGAATATCGAGAGCCTCGGTATCGAAGGGGAAAAGGGTAAGAGTCTCGAACCGGTAAAACATGCCGAATTCATTTTCGTAATCGGGCACTGTCAAGACTAAATTTTCACAACGTATGCCATATTCGCCGGTACGGTATAATCCCGGTTCGTTAGAGGTAATCATGCCCGGCATGAGAGGCGTGGGATTTTCTTCGAGGCGTATGTTTTGTGGTCCCTCGTGGACATTGAGGAAATGCCCGACTCCATGACCAGTCCCGTGCAAGTAGTTGAGGTGGTCGTCCCATAGGAAATGGCGGGCGAGGGCATCGAGTTGGGCTCCGCGCGTACCTTGCGGATAATGACAAGAGGCGAGAGCGATATGCCCTTTCATTACCAGTGTGAAGTCCCGCTTTTGGCGAGGGGACAGATTGCCTAACGATACGGTGCGAGTGATGTCGGTAGTCCCGTCGAGATATTGCGCCCCTGAGTCGATGAGCAGGAATCCCTTGCGAGAAATGATCGCATTGCTTTCGGGTGTCGCCGAGTAATGGACAATGGCCCCATGCTCGTTGAATCCGGCGATAGTGGCGAAACTTTCTCCTACATAAAGACTTTGTTGCGAGCGGAACTCTCGCAGTTTCTCGGCAACTGTTATTTCGGTTACTTTGCCGCTGTCGATATTTTTTTCTAACCAACGGAAGAATCTAACCAATGCTACACCGTCGCGTATCATTGCCTCGCGTGTTCCGGCAAGCTGAGTCTCGTTTTTGATGCTTTTCAGTAGAGCGATAGGGGATTGGCCCGATACGGGTATGGCATGCAGTTTATTTAATAAGGTGTAGTTGATTTTGTTGGTGTCTACGAATACTTTTTTCTCTGCCGGTAGAGTTGCTACGAAGTCGAAAATGTTTTCATAGGGCATTATTTCTACGCTATTTTTTTGCAGGTATTGGCAGACCGTATCGTTGATTTTGGCTTTGTCGATAAAAAGAATACGCTGGGAGTCGTCTATGTATGCATAGCAAATGACGACCGGATTGCATTCTACGTCGGTTCCCCGTATGTTAAATGCCCAAGCAATTTCGTCCAGAGCCGCCAGTAACAGAGCATCGGCTCCTGCCTGGCGTACTTGCTCCATAATTCGGGCTATTTTATCCGAGATAGATTCTCCGCTGTACTTTTCATCGTGAATAAAGGCTTCGTTTTTGGGGATCGATGGGCGTTTTTCCCAAATGGAGTCGAACGGAGTGAAATCGGATACGAATCGGAAGCCGTGGCTCTCGAAGTTTTGTTTTATCGCAGCGGCTTTCGATGCCCCGAACAGTGTGCCGTCGATGGCGATGGTCGCACCTTGCGGTAGAGTGGTCAGTAGCCATTGCTCGATGGTGGGAGTGTCGGGCAGTCCTTCTTTAAAAAGTTCGAACCCGGAATCTTCCAGTTGTTGAGCGGCTTGGAGGAAGTACCGCGAGTCGGTCCATAATCCGGCTTGATTGGTTGTGACGACCGCAGTTCCAGCCGATCCGTCGAATCCGGAAATCCAAGTTCGTGCCGCCCAATGGCTGGCATAGTATTCGCTTTGATGCGGGTCGGTTCCCGGTATGATGAAAGCTGTAATACCGGCTTTGCCCATTTCGTCACGCAGGGCTTTGAGTCGGGGTAATGTCGATTTACTCATAATCTGAATGTTTAGAGTTATTGTCGATAAATATTTATCAACCGTGTGTAAAGGTAACGATATTTAGTAAAATAAGAAGATAAAAGGCTGTGAAAATATTGGAATAGAAAGATGGATATAATCGTGCCGATTTTGTGTAAAATTTATTTTCGAGTATATTTTAGCGGTCGAAAGTTTTGTTAATCACAAAACAATCTATAATTTTGCACCGCAATTTATTCAAAAGAAACAAATAAACTAATTTCTAAATAATTATGATTATAGTTCCAGTAAAAGAAGGCGAAAACATCGAGAAGGCTTTGAAAAAATTCAAACGGAAATTTGAAAAAACAGGTGTAGTTAAGGAATTGCGTAACCGTCAGGCATTTGAAAAACCATCTGTTACGAACCGCAAAAAAATGATGCGTGCTATCTACATTCAGAAACTTCAACAGATAGAAGATTAATTTTTTTTGTTGTTGGCAAATATTGGATTTTTCAAGAATTTCCTTTATATTCGTAGCGTAAGTTAAAAGCTACGAGAATATGCCGATCGAATCGTTTTTAGAATATATCCGGTATGAGAAGAATCTTTCTACTCATACCGTATTGTCATATAGAAACGATTTGTTTCAGTTTAAAAAGTTCCTTGAAACCGAGTGTGATGGTATTGAGATGCAAAAGGTAACCTCCGATTGCATTCGCGAATGGGTAGCTCTTTTGTCGGAAGGAGGAATGTCGGCTCGTAGTATTTGCCGTAAGATTTCTTCTTTGAGGGCTTTTTACCGCTATCTTGTGGTGCAATCGGATATTCAGGAAAGCCCTGTGAAAAATATTCCTTTGCCTAAGGTACATAAGAAAATGCCGGTTTATCTTCGGCAGGACTCCATGAATGAGCTTTTGGACGATGTGTCGTATGGCGAAGGTTTCGAGGCGGTCCGTAACAAACTTATTATCGCTATGCTTTATCATACGGGTATGCGCCGAGCCGAATTGATAGGGTTGAGGGATACTGATGTGCGTGAAGGAGAGATAAAGGTGACGGGAAAAAGGAATAAACAGAGGCTGATTCCGTACGGAGAGGAATTGTCGCAGATGATTGCCGGTTATCGGCAGGCTCGTAAAGAGTCGTGTGGAGATGATTGTGGCTTCTTTTTCGTTCGGGAAAATGGGGAACCGTTATATCCGCAGTTAGTTTATCGGGTAGTCAATGGGTCTTTGTCGAAAGTTTGTTCGCTCGATAAAAGAAGTCCGCATGTATTGCGTCATACATTCGCGTCGGCTATGCTGAATAACGGGGCAACTCTCAATAGTGTCAAGGAACTGCTCGGACATCATTCATTAGCTTCAACCGAGGTATATACACATATAACGTTTGAAGAACTAAAACAAAGTTATAACCAGGCTTTCCCGAAAAGAAAGTCATAAAAAAGGAGGAAATATGGAAATCCGTATTCAAGCGATTCATTTCGATGCATCAGAAAAGTTGGAAAAATTTATTCAGAAAAAAGTTTCTAAATTAGAACAATATTACGATGGGATTATAGCCGTCGAAGTTTCTTTGAAAGTGGTAAAACCGGAAACGGCACAGAACAAAGAGGCTGGAATTAAGGTTCTTGTTCCGAGAAATGAGGATATGTTTTCCTGCAAGGTTGCCGATACCTTTGAAGAGGCGGTCGATATGGCTGTCGAGGCTCTCGTTAAGCAGCTTCTGAAAACCAAAGAAAAGATGCGTGAAAAGTAAAAAAAATGTACTGATATTTTTGTAATTTAAAATTAATGCCTAAATTTGCACCCGTTTCTCACCGACTCAATCTTTGATAAACGGGTGCATTCTTCTGAAAAGGAAAGATGTGTGTGGTAGAGGGGGGGAGATGTAAATTTAAGGTCTTGTAAAGGCTAATATAAGGGCAAATACCAGAGTGGCCAAATGGGGCAGACTGTAAATCTGCTGGCTTACGCCTTCGGTGGTTCGAATCCATCTTTGCCCACAAAAAATGCGGAAGTAGCTCAGTTGATAGAGCATCAGCCTTCCAAGCTGAGGGTCGCGAGTTTGAGCCTCGTCTTCCGCTCCAAGAATAAATGCCAATGTAGCTCAGCGGTAGAGCACTTCCTTGGTAAGGAAGAGGTCACGGGTTCAAGTCCCGTCATCGGCTCAAGTTTTTAGAAAGCTAATCATTTATAAAATAATACAAAGCTATGGCAAAAGAACAGTTTCAACGTACCAAACCACACGTAAATATTGGTACTATCGGTCACGTAGACCACGGTAAAACGACCTTGACCGCCGCTATCACTACGGTTCTTGCAAAAAAAGGTCTTTCAGAATTGCGTTCTTTCGATTCTATCGATAACGCTCCTGAAGAAAAAGAACGTGGTATTACCATCAATACCTCTCACGTAGAATATGAAACTGCAAATCGTCACTACGCACACGTGGACTGTCCGGGTCACGCCGACTATGTGAAGAACATGGTAACTGGTGCTGCGCAGATGGACGGTGCTATTATCGTAGTTGCAGCTACCGATGGTCCTATGCCTCAGACTCGTGAGCATATCTTGTTGGCTCGCCAGGTGAACGTTCCTCGTATCGTTGTGTTCTTGAACAAATGCGATATGGTTGACGATGAAGAGATGCTCGAACTCGTTGAAATGGAAATGAGAGAATTGCTTTCAGCATATGAATATGACGGTGACAATACTCCTATTATTCGTGGATCTGCATTGGGCGCATTGAATGGCGAACCTCAATGGGAAGAGAAAGTGATGGAGTTGATGGATGCTGTCGATAATTGGATTCCTCTGCCTCCGCGCGATGTTGATAAACCTTTCTTGATGCCTGTTGAAGACGTCTTCTCTATTACGGGTCGTGGTACTGTTGCTACTGGTCGTATCGAGGCAGGTCGCGTAAAAGTGGGTGATGAAGTTCAAATCCTCGGTTTGGGAGCAGACAAGAAATCGGTTGTAACCGGTGTTGAAATGTTCCGTAAGATTCTTGACGAAGGCGAAGCTGGCGATAACGTTGGTTTGTTGCTCCGTGGTATCGACAAGAATGAAATCAAACGTGGTATGGTTATCTGCCACCCGGGACAGGTTAAACCTCACTCTGAGTTCAAAGCTCAGGTTTATATCTTGAAGAAAGAAGAAGGTGGTCGTCACACTCCTTTCCACAATCACTACCGTCCTCAATTCTACATTCGTACGCTCGACGTAACGGGTGAAATCACTCTTCCCGAAGGTGTAGAAATGGTAATGCCGGGTGACCACGTTACTATCAATGTGAAACTTATCACTCCGGTGGCTTGCGACAAAGGTTTGCGTTTTGCAATCCGTGAAGGTGGCCGTACGGTAGGTTCTGGTCAGATCACAGATATTTTGGACTAATTCTATAAAGGGTTAGTTTTTATAAAACTACAAAATCAGCCTCTTTGTGGGGCTGATTTTATACGGGTCTAGCTCAGTTGGTAGAGCACTGGTCTCCAAAACCAGGTGTCGGGAGTTCGAGTCTCTCGACCCGTGCAAAATTTAGTGAAACAATGAAGAAATTGAAAATACTTGCCGATATCCAAGATTCTTATAACGAATTGGTACATAAGGTTTCTTGGCCTACCAAGTCGGAGTTGGCAAATAGTGCTGTGGTGGTTATGTTTGCTTCCCTTATTATCGCTATAGTCATATTTGCAATGGATCAATGTATTGACAAAATCATGCACCTTATTTACGGAGGTCTTTAATTAGGGAGGTAAATCAATGTCTGAAGAAAAAAAAGGCTGGTACGTTTTGCGTGCCATAAGCGGAAAAGAGAACAAGGTCAAAGAAGTTCTTGATGCAGAAATCAAGAATACCGATCTTGGCAATTATGTATTTCAGGTCTTGATACCTACCGAAAAAGTTTACACCGTACGTAACGGGAAAAAGGTGGTAAAGGAGAAAAATCTTTACTCGGGTTATGTTTTTGTCGAAGCCATTTTAGTAGGTGAGGTTGTTCATCATTTGCGTAATACAACGAATGTGATTGACTTTTTGGGCGGAAAATCCAATCAGCCGGAGCCTTTACGGCCTTCGGAAGTTAATCGTATGTTGGGCGCAGTCGACGAGATGCAGGAGGTGGGTGACGAACCGGCCGTTGTATATCATGTCGGTGAAACGGTAAAAGTAAACTATGGTCCGTTTAACGGATTTAGTGGAATTATCGAGGAGGTGAACAACGAGAAAAAGAAACTGAAAGTAATGGTTAAAATTTTTGGTCGCAAGACTCCGTTGGAGCTGGAAAATTCGCAAGTAGAGCGGGAGTAATACAAGAGGTTACGCGCTTGTATGAACCCTCTCGGTATTTTAATAATATCAAAATTAAAAACAATGGCTAAAGAAATTGCTGGACAGATCAAATTACAGATTAAAGGTGGTGCAGCAAACCCCTCTCCTCCCGTAGGACCTGCATTGGGTTCTAAGGGTATAAACATCATGGAGTTTTGCAAGCAATTCAATGCCCGTACCCAAGACAAAGCCGGTAAAGTATTGCCGGTCGTAATTACCTATTATAGCGATAAATCTTTCGATTTTGTCGTTAAGACTCCTCCCGTAGCTATTCAAGTTATGGAAGCTGCCAAAGTAAAAGGCGGTTCTGCGGAGCCTAACCGTAAAAAAGTAGGAGAGATTACTTGGGAACAGGTAAAAGCAATCGCCGAGGACAAATTGGTCGATTTGAACTGTTTTACGGTAGAATCGGCGATGAAAATGGTTGCTGGTACAGCGAGAAGTATGGGTATCACCGTAAAAGGGGAATTCCCGGTAAATAACTAATAAACTTCAATTGAAATGGGTAAACTGACAAAAAATCAAAAGTTAGCTTTAGCAAAGATTGAAGCAGGGAAGGCCTACTCACTCGGCGAGGCATCTCAATTGGTAAAAGATATTACTTATACCAAATTCGATGCATCGCTTGATATTGATGTACGCTTAGGCGTTGATCCTCGTAAAGCCAATCAAATGGTAAGAGGTGTCGTATCGTTGCCTCATGGAACGGGTAAGCAAGTGCGTGTGTTGGTACTTTGTACTCCCGATGCCGAAGCTGCCGCTAAGGAAGCCGGAGCCGATTACGTAGGATTGGACGAATATATCGAGAAGATCAAAGGCGGTTGGACCGATATCGACGTAATCATTACGATGCCTGCTATCATGGGTAAGATCGGTGCTTTGGGACGTGTATTAGGCCCTCGTGGTTTGATGCCTAATCCTAAGAGCGGAACTGTGACTCCCGATGTCGCTAAAGCTGTAAAAGAAGTAAAACAAGGAAAAATCGATTTCAAAGTCGATAAGAATGGTATAGTACATGCCTCTATAGGTAAGATTTCGTTTACTGCCGATCAGATTCGCGATAATGCGAAAGAATTTGTTTCGACATTGATAAAACTGAAACCTACTGCTGCTAAGGGTACTTATATCAAGAGTATTTATCTTTCGAGTACAATGAGCCCGGGTATCAAGATTGATCCTAAATCAGTTGACGAGATCTAAAACAAGGAATTATGAGAAAGGAAGATAAAGGCACTATTATTGCGCAAATAGCAGAAACTGTAAAGGAGTACAGCTGCTTTTACCTTGCAGAAACAGCAACGTTGAATGCTGAAAAAACAAGCAATTTACGTCGTGCATGTTTCAAAGAAGGTATCAAAATGATGGTTGTTAAGAACGCTTTGTTACACAAGGCACTGGAAGGGCTCGATACCGATTATTCGCCCTTGTATGGTTCTTTGAAGGGTTCTACAACGATGTTCTTTGCAAATGTTGGCAATGCACCTGCAAAGCTGATTAAGGAGTTCAGAAAGACTTCTGAAGATTTGGTTCTAAAAGCCGCTTATGTAGAAGAAGGGTTTTATATCGGAGCCGATCAGCTTGATGCACTTGTTGCTATCAAGAGCAAAAACGAACTTATTGCTGAGGTTATCGCCCTCTTACAATCTCCTGCAAAGAATGTTGTATCGGCTCTTCAGTCAAGTGGTTCTACCTTACATGGAGTATTGCAGACTCTATCAGAAAGATAAAATTTATACAAAAAACATTATTACGAATAATAACATTTAATTCATACAAAAATGGCAGATTTGAAAGCTTTTGCAGAACAATTAGTTAACTTGACCGTAAAGGAAGTAAACGAACTTGCTCAAATTTTGAAAGACGAATATGGTATTGAACCTGCTGCTGCAGCTGTTGCTGTTGCTGCTGCTCCTGCCGCTGGTGGAGCTGCTGCTGAAGAAAAAACATCTTTCGATGTTGTTTTGAAAGCTGCTGGTGCAAATAAACTTGCTATCGTTAAATTGGTGAAAGAACTCACCGGACTTGGCTTGAAAGAAGCAAAAGACCTTGTAGACGGTGCTCCTAACAACATCAAAGAAGGTCTTGCTAAGGCTGATGCTGAGGCTTTGAAAAAACAATTGGAAGAAGCTGGAGCAGAAGTTGAACTTAAATAATACATCTGTTAATCAGAGAGTTTGGTTAAGAATCATCTCACTCGGTGATTCTTAACCTTTTTGTGTATATATTTTTAATTAAGTTCACTTAATCCCTTTTATAAATGTCTTCTACAATAGGTAAACCACGCGTAAATTTC
Source organism: Barnesiella intestinihominis YIT 11860 (assembly GCF_000296465.1). Lineage (NCBI taxonomy): Bacteria > Pseudomonadati > Bacteroidota > Bacteroidia > Bacteroidales > Barnesiellaceae > Barnesiella > Barnesiella intestinihominis. The sequence continues at coordinate 178,174 of NZ_JH815205.1, read as the reverse complement.
GCTTCAATTAAGAATCCGCTTCCTTATCCGGATTTCCTTGAAGTTCAGTTGAAGTCATTTCAAGACTTTTTGCAACTCGACACCCCGCCTGAAAAAAGAAAAAACGAAGGGCTTTTCAAGGTATTCGCCGAGAATTTCCCCATTGCTGATACGCGCAATAACTTTGTCCTCGAATTTTTGGACTATTATATCGATCCGCCGAGATATACGATTGAAGAATGTCTCGAAAGAGGGTTGACTTACAGCGTACCGTTAAAGGCCAAATTGAAATTATACTGTACCGATCCTGATCATGAGGATTTTGCTACGGTAATTCAAGACGTTTATTTAGGTCCTATCCCTTATATGACTGCTAAGGGTACGTTTGTTATCAATGGGGCCGAACGTGTTGTCGTTTCGCAGTTGCACCGTTCTCCGGGCGTGTTCTTCGGACAAAGTATACACGCTAACGGTACAAAACTTTATTCGGCACGTATTATTCCGTTCAGGGGCTCTTGGATTGAATTTGCCACTGATATAAACAACGTGATGTATGCCTATATCGACCGGAAGAAAAAGTTGCCCGTTACCACTTTGTTGCGTGCGATTGGTTTCGAGACCGATAAGGATATTCTCGAAATATTCGGTTTGGCAGAAGACTTGAAAGTCTCCAAAGCAAGTTTGAAAAAAGCCATTGGCCGCAGATTGGCGGGTAATGTCGTTAAGGCTTGGGTGGAAGACTTTGTAGACGAGGATACCGGTGAGGTCGTTTCTATCGAACGTACCGAGATTGTCATTCCTCGTGAAACTGTCCTTGAAGAATCGCATATTGCCGATATTATCGAATCGGGAGTCCAAAATATCTTGTTGCATAAAGAGGATAGCAACACGTCGGATTACTCGATTATATTCAATACGTTGCAAAAGGATTCCAGCAACTCGGAGAAAGAAGCCGTGTTGTATATTTATCGCCAATTACGTAATGCCGAGCCTGCCGATGATGCCAGTGCCCGCGAGGTGATTACCAACCTTTTCTTCTCGGAGAAACGTTACGATTTGGGAGAAGTAGGACGTTATAGAATAAACAAGAAATTAAACCTCTCTACCTCGCCCGATGTGAAGGTGCTTACGAAAGAGGATATCATCGAAATTATCAAATATCTTATCGAGTTGATTAACTCGAAGACCGATGTCGATGATATAGACCATTTGAGCAACCGTCGTGTGCGCACGGTAGGAGAACAATTATATAATCAGTTCGGAGTGGGGTTGGCTCGTATGGCGCGTACCATTCGTGAGAGAATGAACGTGCGGGATAACGAGGTGTTTACTCCCATCGATTTGATTAATGCAAAGACGATATCGTCTGTTATCAATACATTCTTCGGGACGAACGCTTTGTCGCAGTTCATGGATCAGACGAATCCGTTGGCCGAAATTACTCACAAGCGTCGTATGTCGGCTTTGGGTCCCGGCGGTTTGTCTCGCGAACGCGCCGGTTTCGAGGTTCGTGACGTGCACTATACGCACTATGGACGTCTTTGTCCTATCGAGACTCCCGAAGGTCCTAATATCGGTTTGATCTCGTCTCTTTGTGTATATGCTAAAATTAACGATCTGGGCTTCATCGAAACTCCGTATCGAAAAGTAGAAAATGGGAAAGTAGATTTGTCGCCCGAGGGTGTGGTTTATTTGACCGCCGAAGCCGAGGAAAACTTGGTGGTAGCGCAGGGTAATGCTCCGTTGAATGACGACGGTACATTTGTCCGCAATCGGGTAAAATCTCGTTTGGAGGCCGATTTCCCCGTCGTGTCGCCCGATCAGGTGAATTTGATGGACGTGTCGCCTACTCAGATAGCTTCTATCGCGGCATCGTTGATTCCGTTCCTCGAACACGATGATGCGAACCGTGCATTGATGGGGTCGAACATGATGCGCCAAGCAGTTCCTTTATTGCGTCCCGAAGCTCCTATTGTGGGAACGGGTATCGAGGGTCAGTTGATTCGCGATTCTCGTACGCAGATTACGGCCGAGGGCGATGGCGTTATCGAGTTTGTCGATGCCACTACGATTCGTATTCGCTACGATCGTACGGAAGATGAAGAATTTGTAAGTTTTGAAGATTCCGTAAAAGAATATATCATACCCAAGTTCCGTAAAACGAACCAGAGCACGACTATCGATTTGCGTCCTATCTGCCACAAGGGAGACCGGGTTAAAGCCGGGGATATTCTTACCGAAGGTTATTCCACCGAGAATGGCGAGTTGGCTTTGGGACGTAACCTCAAAGTCGCATTCATGCCGTGGAAAGGATATAACTACGAGGATGCTATCGTGTTGAACGAGCGTGTCGTTCGTGAAGACATTCTTACTTCGGTTCACGTCGATGAATATTCGTTGGAAGTGCGTGAGACCAAGCGCGGTATGGAGGAACTTACTTCCGATATTCCCAATGTAAGCGAGGATGCTACGAAAGACCTCGATGAACGTGGTATTATTCGTATCGGAGCTCAGGTTAATCCCGGAGATATTATGATCGGTAAGATTACTCCGAAAGGAGAATCCGATCCTTCTCCCGAAGAAAAATTGCTTCGTGCGATTTTCGGTGATAAGGCCGGCGATGTGAAAGATGCTTCCTTGAAAGCTACTCCTTCGTTGAAAGGTGTCGTTATCGGTACGAATCTATTCTCTCGTGCCATTAAAAAGAAAAAATCGAAACTCAGCGACAAAGCCATTCTTCCGAAACTCGACGAGGAATATGAAGAAAAGATGAACGGTTTGAAAGCCATTCTCATCGATAAGTTGCTTGTTTTGACACAAGGTAAGGTTTCTCAGGGTGTGAAAGATTTCATGGGAACCGATGTCGTGTCGAAGGGAACGAAATTCACTCAGGCTGTTCTGAATAAAATCGATTATACGACGGTACAGGTAAGCAAGTGGACGACCGATGCCGCTAAGAACGAATTGATACGCGCTACCATCATCAATTATTTGAAGAAGTATAAAGAATATGATGCCGAGTTGCGTCGTAAGAAATTCGATATTTCTATCGGAGATGAACTTCCTTCTGGTATCGTGCAAATGGCCAAAGTGTATATTGCCAAGAAGCGTAAGATAAGCGTGGGCGATAAGATGGCCGGACGTCACGGTAACAAGGGTATCGTTTCGCGTATCGTTCGTCAGGAAGACATGCCTTTCTTGGCTGACGGAACTCCGGTCGATATCGTTTTGAACCCGTTGGGTGTGCCTTCTCGTATGAACTTGGGACAGATTTTCGAGACCGTTTTAGGTTGGGCTGGAGCCGAGTTGGGAGAAAAATTTGCGACTCCGATTTTCGACGGGGCGAGCCTTGATGATTTGAATACTTGGACCGATAAAGCCGGGCTTCCTCGTTATGGTAAGACCTATTTGTATGACGGTGGCACAGGCGAGCGTTTCGACCAGCCGGCTACGGTGGGGGTAATCTATATGCTGAAACTGGGTCACATGGTTGAAGACAAGATGCATGCCCGTTCCATCGGTCCGTACTCTTTGATTACGCAACAGCCTTTGGGTGGTAAAGCACAGTTCGGTGGTCAGCGTTTCGGAGAAATGGAGGTTTGGGCTCTCGAAGCCTTCGGTGCTTCTCATGTTTTGCAGGAAATCCTGACGATCAAGTCGGACGACGTGGTTGGACGTTCGAAAGCTTATGAGGCAATCGTTAAGGGCGAACCCATGCCGACACCCGGTATTCCCGAGTCTCTGAATGTGTTATTGCATGAATTGAGAGGTCTTGGTCTTAGCGTCAACTTAGAATAAATAAAATCCAATGGCCAGACTGTCGCAGAAATGTGACAGTCGGCCAATAACTCTTTATACATTAAAAACATATGGCTTTTAGAAAAGATAACAAAATAAAGAGTAACTTTTCGAAGATTTCGATCGGTTTGGCTTCGCCCGAAGAGATTCTGGAAAATTCGAGCGGTGAGGTCTTGAAACCCGAAACCATCAATTACCGTACCTATAAACCCGAGCGGGACGGTCTTTTCTGCGAACGTATATTCGGACCTGTAAAAGATTACGAGTGTCATTGCGGAAAATATAAACGTATTCGCTACAAGGGTATCGTGTGCGACCGATGTGGTGTGGAAGTAACAGAGAAAAAGGTGCGCCGCGAACGCATGGGGCATATACAGCTTGTTGTTCCGGTAGCTCATATCTGGTATTTCCGTTCGTTACCCAATAAGATTGGGTATTTGTTGGGATTGCCCAGCAAGAAATTGGACGCTGTTATCTATTACGAGCGTTATATTGTCATACAGCCGGGACCTCAATCGGACTTGGCTACTTACGATTTGCTTTCCGAAGAGGAATATTTGAACATCATGGATTCACTTCCTCGTGAAAATCAGATGCTCGAAGATACCGATCCGAATAAGTTTATCGCTAAGATGGGAGCAGAAGCTATCTACGATCTGCTTTCTCGTTTGGATCTCGATGAGCTGTCTTACGATTTGCGTCATCGTGCCAGCACCGATGGCTCTCAGCAACGCAAAACCGAGGCTTTGAAACGGCTCCAAGTCGTTGAGTCGTTCCGGGCTTCTAAGGGTAGGAACCGGCCCGAATGGATGATTTTGAAAGTCATACCGGTTATCCCTCCCGAATTGCGTCCATTGGTTCCTCTCGATGGCGGTCGTTTCGCTACTTCCGATTTGAACGATTTGTACCGTCGGGTAATTATCCGTAACAATCGTTTGAAACGATTGATGGAGATCAAGGCTCCTGAGGTTATTCTTCGAAATGAAAAACGTATGTTGCAGGAGGCTGTGGATTCTTTGCTCGACAACTCTCGCAAGTCTAGCGCAGTGAAAACCGAGGCTAATCGTCCGTTAAAGTCTCTTTCCGATAGTTTGAAAGGTAAGCAAGGACGTTTCCGCCAAAACCTGTTGGGTAAACGTGTCGATTATTCTGCGCGTTCGGTTATCGTCGTAGGTCCCGAATTGAAAATGCACGAATGCGGTCTGCCCAAAAATATGGCGGCCGAATTGTATAAACCGTTTATTATCCGTAAACTTATCGAGCGTGGTATCGTTAAGACGGTAAAATCGGCTAAGAAAATCGTCGATCGCAAAGAGCCTGTGGTATGGGATATCCTCGAACACGTGATGAAGGGACACCCCGTGCTGTTGAACCGTGCCCCGACGTTGCACCGTTTGGGTATTCAGGCGTTCCAGCCCAAAATGATCGAAGGTAAGGCTATCCAGTTGCATCCGCTCGCTTGTACGGCATTTAACGCCGACTTCGACGGTGACCAGATGGCTGTTCACTTGCCTCTCGGAAACGAGGCTATTCTTGAAGCTCAACTGTTGATGTTGGGTGCTCATAATATCTTGAACCCTGCCAATGGTGCACCTATCACTGTGCCTTCGCAGGATATGGTTTTGGGATTGTATTATATTACCAAACTTCGCCCGGGTTCGTTGGGTGAAGGACTGAAATTCTATGGTCCCGAAGAAGCCGAAATCGCTTACAACGAAGGTAAAGTTTCGTTGCACGCTCCGGTATCGGTCGTTGTGAAAGATGTCGATAAGGACGGTAATATTATCGAGCACATGGTCGAGAATACGTCGGTGGGTCGTGTATTGGTTAATCAGTATGTGCCTCAGGAGATCGGCTATGTCAATGAAATCCTTTCTAAGAAATCGTTGCGCGATATTATCGGTAAGGTGATTAAAGTTTGCGGTGTGACTCGTTCGGCTCAGTTCCTTGATGATATCAAGAACTTGGGTTACTACATGGCATTCAAGGGAGGTTTGTCCTTCAATTTGGGTGATGTGCTCGTTCCGCCCGAAAAAGAGACTTTGGTTGCCGAAGGTAACGCCGAGGTGGAACAGATCATGAACAACTACAACATGGGTTTCATTACTTATAACGAGCGTTATAATCAGATTATCGATACATGGACTCATGTAAATTCTCGTCTGTCCGATATTTTGATGAAACAACTTTCTGCCGACAATCAAGGATTCAATTCGGTATTCATGATGTTGGATTCGGGAGCTCGTGGTTCTAAGGATCAGATTCGTCAGTTGTCGGGTATGCGTGGTTTGATGGCCAAACCCCAAAAGTCGGGAGCAGAAGGCGGTCAGATCATCGAGAACCCTATTTTGGCAAACTTCAAAGAGGGACTTTCCGTGTTGGAATACTTTATCTCTACGCACGGTGCTCGTAAAGGTCTTGCCGATACGGCATTGAAGACAGCCGACGCCGGTTATTTGACCCGTCGTTTGGTCGATGTAGCCCACGATGTCATTATCCATGAAGAGGATTGCGGTACATTGCGCGGTTTGGTTTGTACCGAGATTAAGAATAACGAGGAGGTCGTAGCTTCTTTGGGTGAAAGAATATTAGGACGTGTGTCTGTTCACGATGTAGTGAATCCGTTGACTAACGAGATATTGGTTCACGCCGGTGAAGAAATTACCGAAGTTATTGCCAAGAAGATAGAGGATTCTCCTATCGAACAGGTGGAGATTCGTTCGGTTCTGACGTGCGAATCGAAGAAAGGTGTTTGTGCTAAATGTTACGGACGTAATCTTTCTAATAACCGCATGGTTCAAAAAGGCGAGGCTGTGGGTGTAATTGCTGCGCAGTCGATCGGTGAGCCGGGTACACAGCTGACATTGCGTACATTCCACGTCGGTGGTATTGCTTCGAATATTGCGGCTGTATCGAGCGTTACATCTCGTTACGAGGGTATTTTGGAGATAGACGAACTTCGTACGGTAGAAAATGTATCCGATAGCGGTACAAGAGTACAGATTGTCGTAGGTCGATTGGCCGAAATGCGTATTATCGACCCGAATACGAAAATGGTGCTCATGACAGCCAATATTCCCTATGGATCAAAACTTTTCTTCAACAACGGCGATACCGTTAAGAAAGGCGATATGATTTGCGAATGGGACCCCTTCAATGCGGTAATTGTTTCGGAGGTGGGCGGTAGAGTCAACTTTGAAGCCGTGGAAGAAGGTGTTACTTATCGTGTAGAATCGGACGAACAATCTGGTTTGAAAGAAAAGATCATTATCGAATCGAAAGACCGTACCCGTGTACCGTCGGCACAAATTCTCGATGAAGCCGGACAGGTAATCAAGAGTTATGCTTTGCCTGTGGGAGCTCACTTGATGATTGAAGACGGCGATACGATTAAAACGGGAGATGTATTCGTTAAGATACCTCGTGCGGTTGGTAAAGCCGGTGACATTACCGGTGGTCTTCCTCGTGTAACCGAGCTATTCGAAGCTCGTAACCCGTCTAATCCGGCTGTCGTTTCTGAAATCGACGGTGAGGTGATCTTCGGGAAAGTGAAACGTGGTAATCGTGAAATCTCTGTGGTTTCCAAGACGGGTGAGACGAAGAAATATTTGGTTCCTCTTTCCAAACAAATATTGGTACAAGAGAACGATTACGTGCGTGCCGGGACACCGCTTTCCGATGGAGCCGTTACTCCTTCCGATATCTTGGCTATCAAAGGGCCTACGGCTGTACAGGAATATATCGTGAACGAAGTTCAAGATGTGTACCGTATGCAGGGTGTGAAGATTAACGATAAGCACTTCGAGGTGATTGTTCGTCAAATGATGCGTAAGGTTCAAATTCTCGATCCGGGCGATACTCGATTCTTGGAACAACAGATTGTCGACAAGCGAGACTTCATGGACGAAAATGACCGTATTTGGGGTAAAAAAGTTGTTACCGATCCGGGCGATTCTCAAACGTTGAAAGCCGGACAGATCGTTACGGCTCGTAAATTGCGCGATGAAAATTCAGCTTTGAAACGGAAAGACTTGAAGTTGATACAGGTGCGCGATGCAATTCCTGCCACTTCCGAACAGATTCTGCAAGGTATTACCCGTGCAGCCCTGCAAACATCGAGCTTTATGTCGGCCGCTTCTTTCCAAGAGACGACAAAAGTGCTCAACGAGGCTGCTATCAATGGTAAGGTAGATACATTGGAAGGTATGAAGGAAAACGTTATCTGCGGACACTTGATCCCTGCCGGTACGGGGCAACGTGAGTTTGACAAACTCATTGTCGGATCCAAAGAGGAATTCGATCGTGTTTTTGCCAATCGTAAGAATGTAACTGATTTTTCTAACTAATAAGTGAAAAGACTCTAAAATAAGCGAGGCGGATAACTTCTATCCGCCTCGCTTATTTTATGGAAACAAATGTCTCGCGGGTGACTTTGCCGATAGTTGTGTGGGTTTAGCGGTCTCCCAAAATGTGATTAATATATAGATTGCGATTGGACAATGTTATGAATGGTTCTATTTCATGGGATACCATCATGATGGTTGTTCCGTTACTCGATAAATCCCGTAGAATCTCGAACATACGGTTACCGAATTGACGATCTATATAAGATGCCGGTTCGTCCAATATTAACATTTCCGGCTTAGAAATAAGAGCTCTCCCGAACAAAGATCGTTGGAGTTGTCCTCCTGATAACACCCCGATGGGTTTATTGCGCAAAGCGGTTATACCCATGAGGTCGAGCATTTCGTCTATTTCTTTTTTAGAGTCAAATTTTGTATTTCCCTTTTGGGTGTTACCCATAAGGCCCGAAGCTACTACTTCTTCTACGGTAATGGGAAATCGACTGTCTATGCTGTTTTTTTGAGGCAGGTAACCCATATCTAATGAAGATACGGGCTCTCCTTGTCTGAAAAAGGAAATTCGTCCCTTAGTCGGACTCTGTAATCTGAGAATCGTACGCAGCAATGACGTTTTTCCCCCGCCGTTAGGGCCGGTAATCAAAAGAAAATCACCTTGATAAATATCCAGATTTATATCTTCGAGGATATTCTTGTCTGTATAAGAGAGCCATACGTTTTCTATGGCTATTATTTTATTTTCCAGCAATGGCATCGGTTATATGTAAAAGTTCTTCGCTCCAATTATAGCTAAGCGGGTTAATAGGAACTACCTTCGCATTTATTTCAGATGCGAATGATTCGGCTTGTTTGGCATCGAATTCTTGTTGGATAAATATAACTTTCACGTTGTTTTCGCGAGCTATGTCTATGGCTTTTTTCAAATAAAAAGCGGACGGTTCTTTTCCGTTGTATTCCAAACTGAGCTGGTGCAGGTTGTAGTCTTTGGCCAAATAGCTGAGAGATGGATGATATATGGCGAACATAGTTCCGCTGACCGGTGAGAGCCGTTCGGTCATGATGGAATCCACTTGATTTATTTCGTCAAGCAGTTCTTCGTAGTTCTTGCGAAATACTTTTTCTCCGTCGGGATCGATACTAACAAACGCCTCGTACATGTTTTGGGCGATGATGCGCACATTCTTGGGGGAACTCCATGTGTGCGGATCGGCATCGAAATGATGGTGGTGTACATCGGCATCGTTGTGCTCGTGCGTACCTGAAAGTATATCGATACCTTCGGAAGTATCGAATATTTTCATATTCGGATTGTTCTGTTCCAATTTATCCATCCAAGCAAGCTCGAAGCCTATGTGCCCGATTTTGAAATAGGCGATACTTTTGCCCAAATGAACCAGATGAGACGGAGAAGGGTCGTAGGCCTCGGGGTTACTGCCGGGAGGAACGATACAGTTAATATTGAACCGGTCTCCTGCAATTTTTTCAGCAAAATATTTCTGAGGTTGTATAGTTACCGTGACAATTTTCTGCTCTTTGTTTCCAGTAGTACATGCTACTGCGATAAATATTAGCAGTATACTCGTGCAATATTTCAGAAAAGAATGATTTTTCATAATAAAACGTTTTGCCTCACGGCATATTTTTGTACAAAAATAATATAATGTTGTTAAGAAACCATCTTTTCGTTGGATTTTAATATATTAAATTTCATTTTTAACATTTTACATATCAAACTTTTTTCAGATTGGAGAATATGCTATTCGACACCGTAAACCTTTTGATGGATTCGAGACGCGACAGTATCGAAAACTTGATTTAGATCTATCTTTCCAAAAGACATAAGGTATAGTTCTAACGGTTGTTTTTCAGAAGAATATGGCGGTTGGGTATATGGACGTGTACATAAAACGAAACCTAATCGTTCGTAAAAGCGTATTCTCCGTTGACTAATATCATCTAATGGTTTTTCTACTTCGAGAACTGCCGGATTGTTAATGCGTTTTAGCAATTCGGTCATGGCAGTCGCCCCATAGCCCGATCCTCTGCAACTGCTGTCTACGGCGAAGTGTTCGACATAGGAAAAGTCATTCCATTCCCAATAAGAGATAAATCCGACTGCTTTGTTTTCATCAGATAGAAGAACGATGAAAAAATCGTCGTTTTCTTCGAGCAGCCGTATCACGTCGGAAAAATCTCTCCTTTCGTCCGGGGGAAAAGATTCTGTATAAATGCGTTCTATGAATTTTAAAAATTCAATGTCGGTTGCATGGACTTGTGTGAGTTGTATCATTTATAAATAGATTGAAAATTACCATTGTATTTTATGCAAAGATAGAATAAATGAATCAAGCGGACAACTTGTTTGCTTATTCGTGGTAGTTTAGAATCGTATATATTATTGGGCATCGGACAACAGGGCTTTTATGAAAAATGTACATCTCTTTTTCAGTATAATTTTGTATGGGAGTGTTGTCTGATTACGCATGCGTATGTACATTTGTATCTGAAATGAGATCTTTCAGATGAATTTAAACGGGTATTGTGCGGTATTTGGGACGTAGGGAGGTCGAGTGTAATTATAGGGAATAAAAACCGTAAGGCCTCATAAATTGCTGGTGATTGTTTTTTAGATGTAAAAAAATTAACGATATAGGATATGAAGTATAAACATTTTGTTTTTGATGTAGACGGGACTTTGTTGGATAGCGGATATGCTGTTTTGCGGGCATGGCAGGATACTCTTTTAGAAATTCAGCACAGGGCGTACGAAACGAGTGAACTGACTTTTGTGTTGGGGATTCCCGGAGATGTATCGTTAAGGAAGCTCGGTGTTAAAGACGTGGAGTCTGCATCCCAACTTTGGACTCGCAACTTTTTGAAATATAGTTCGGCCAATAAACTGTTCGATGGGGTGACCGATATGTTGGTGAAGTTGTCTGAGAAGGGATATAAGTTGGGCATAGTCACGTCTAAGGCTTATCCAGAGTTTGTCCAAGAGCCGAGTTTGCGGGATATAGCCCCTTATTTCGACACCATTATTTATGTGACGGATTCTCCTCGGCCCAAACCGTTCGGGGATCCGCTTTTGGCTTATTTGAAGAGAGCCGGGGCAGTGCAATCGGAGGTTTTGTATGTAGGGGATGCTGTTTATGACTATCAATGCGCTCGAAATGCCGGAGTCGATTTCGGCCTTGCATTGTGGGGGAATGTGTCGTCGGAGAATATCTGTCCCCGATTCGCTTTCGATACACCCGAGTCTGTTTTGGAATTGATAAAAGACTATCAATAAGGGGCAAAGTTTATCGCATTTACAGGTTGTAACCGATTTTGTGTTAAGCGATTGGCTTGAAAATATTTAGTCGACTTCATGTAAAATTAACATGTTCATTAGATGAATAGTGTAAATTTATTACTATCTTTGCAAAATAAATAATAAAACAGTTGTAAAAATCGTAAACAGACCATGGGACATCATCAATTGGACGAGTTGGATTACAAAATTCTTAAACTTGTAGCCTCGAACGCTCGGATACCATTTCTCGAAGTTGCAAGGGAATGCAATGTGTCGGGGGCCGCTATTCATCAACGGGTACAAAAATTGACGAATTTGGGGATTCTTAAAGGATCGGAATACATAATAGATTCAAATAAAATAGGATTTGAAACGTGTGCCTACATGGGCTTTTATTTGAAAAATCCGGGTGATTTTTCCCATGTAGTGGAAGAGTTGCGTAAGATTCCCGAGGTAGTGGAGTGCCATTTTACGACAGGACAGTATGATATGTTTATCAAATTGTTTGCACGTAATAATCAGCATTTACTTGAAATTATTCATACGAAATTACAGCCCATCGGTTTATCTCGCACCGAGACGTTGATTTCGTTTCGAGAAATTTTTAGACGTCAGCTTCCTATCGAAGAGGTAGAAGATCTGGATTAAAATAGAGATTGGATAAGAGATTACCCGGCTTTCTTTCCTTCTGGAAGAAAGCCGGGATTAATTTTAACGGGTATGGATAGAATAGAGCAGATGCTTGCTTTTGCCCGAAACTGTGCGAAGGAAGCCGGTAAAATACAACTTTCTTATTTCAGGGGGAATCACTTGCATATCGAGACCAAGTTCAATATGCACGATGTGGTTACGGTCGCAGATAAAGAAAGTGAACGTTATATCATAGGCGAAATAAAGAGGACCTATCCTGAACATGCTATATTGGGAGAAGAGAGTGGTATGCATGCGGGAGATTCGGAGTATTGTTGGGTGATCGATCCTTTGGACGGAACAACCAATTATAGTCAAGGACTGCCTATATTTACAGTCTCTATTGGTCTCCAATGTAAAGGCGAAACTGTTTTAGGGGTGGTCTATGCTCCATATTTGAACGAACTGTACGAGGCTTGTAAAGGAAAAGGAGCTATGTTGAACGGGTGTTCTATTCATGTTTCAGGAAAGAATGACACTCAGGAGTCTGTCGTTTCTACCGGATTTCCCATAGATAAAGATCGTAACCCCGATAATAATCTCGACAATCTGGCCCGTATTTTACCAATGGTTCGTGGGGTGCGTCGTCAAGGATCGGCAGCATTTGATTTATGTTGTGTCGCTGCCGGAATTTTGGACGGGTATTGGGAATTCAATTTGCATTTGTGGGACGTTTGTGCCGGTATATTGATTGTAACCGAGGCCGGGGGGACGGTTCGTTCGTTTCGGGAGGATCGTAATGTTTCTATTGTAGCGGGGACTCCTGCTATCGTCGAGAAATTATATCCTCGATTGTCCGACAAGCCGGGGAAGATATGTCTTTAAATGAATTACTGCCGTGCTTTTTCATTATTCCGGGCACTATTTTGCGGCTATTTTTTGTATTTTTGCAATAGATAATACGAAAGCAAACGTATTTTGATGAGCCGTTGAAATGTTAGAACTATATATATGAAAGAAATTGTTGTCAGTGGAATCCGTTCCACGGGAAATTTGCATTTGGGAAATTATTACGGAGCATTGCGTAATTTTGTCAAAATGCAGGAAGAGTCGAAATACAATAGTTATTTTTTTATTGCCGACTTACATGCCCTCACTACGCATCCTGATCCGAAAACTCTACATGAGAATGTTCGGAATATCCTTTGCGAATATTTGGCTGCCGGTCTTGATCCTGAGAAATCGACTTTGTTCGTACAGAGCGATGTACCTGAGATTTCCGAAATGTATTTGTTAATGAATATGCACGTAGGTATCGGAGAGTTGATGCGGACGGCTTCATTTAAAGATAAGGCTCGTAAACAGTTGGGAATAAAGACCAATAACGATGAGGATATAGAGCACGAGATTATAGGAGGTAATTCTAACAAACGGGTGAATGCCGGTCTGCTTACTTATCCTACTTTAATGGCTGTGGATATTCTTATTCAGCATGCTAATTATGTGCCGGTGGGTAAAGACCAAGAACAGCATTTGGAGTTGACACGCCGTTTTGCCCGTCGATTTAATTCTACTTATGGTGTCGAGTATTTTACCGAACCTCAGAATTTCAATTTCGGCAGCGACCCTATAAAAGTTCCCGGACTCGATGGATCGGGAAAAATGGGTAAGTCGGAAGGCAACTGCGTTTATTTGGTGGACGATGAAAAGACTTTGAGGAAAAAGATTATGCGGGCGGTAACCGACGAAGGTCCGCAAGTGCCCAATTCCCCCAAAGCCGAACCTGTGGAAAATCTGTTCACTCTTCTTAAAATCGTTTCTGCTCCCGACACGGTAGCCTATTTCGAAGAGAAATACAATACATGCGAAATTCGTTACGGCGATTTGAAGAAACAGCTGGCCGAGGATATTCTTAAAGTCACTTTGCCGATTCGGGAACGTTTTTTGGAGATACAAAACGATGAGGCCTATTTGGCTCGGGTTGTGAAGATGGGAGCCGAGAAAGCTCGCGAAAGTGCATCGAAAACATTGCGAGAGGTTCGTGAAATCATGGGATTCAAACCTTTCTAAATTAGCGGTTATGGAACATCACCACCATCATCATGTTCACCCGACACCCGATATGCAGAAATTGAATCGGTCGTTTATCGTCGGTATCGTATTGAATATTGTTTTCGTGTTGGCCGAAGCCGGTGCAGGGTTTTATTATGATTCGTTGGCCTTGTTATCCGATGCGGGTCATAACCTGAGCGATGTCGTGAGCCTTGTGTTGGCGATGTTCGCTTTGCGGTTATCGATGGCTAAACCTTCTTTGCAATATACCTATGGATATAAGAAAAGTACCGTATTGGTTTCGCTATTGAATGCTGCCATTCTGTTTGTTGCCGTTGCCGTTATTTTGTATGAAAGTATCGAGAAGTTCAGTAATCCTACTCCCCTCGACGGTGGTGCGATCGCATGGGTAGCAGCGATAGGCATCGTTATCAATGCTTTTACGGCCTATCTTTTCTTTGCCGACAAGTCGAAAGATTTGAATGTCAAAGGAGCTTACTTACACATGGCGGCAGATACTTTGGTATCGGTTGGAGTGTTGGTTTCGGGGATTGTTATCAAATATACGGGGTGGAATGTCATTGACCCGATAATAGGTATCGTGGTGGGGCTTGTGATTCTTTATTCCACATGGCATTTGTTACAAGAGAGTTTACGACTCGCTCTCGATGGAGTGCCCGAAGGAATCGATGTACAGAAAGTGGAAACCGTTCTATCGTCCGATCCAGATGTCCTTAATGTACATCATCTGCATATTTGGGCCATCAGTACGACTCAAACGGCATTGACAGCACATATCGTTGTGAAAGATATTACGCACATGCACGAGGTAAAACATCGGTTGAAGCACGATTTACAGGATTTGGGTATCGAGCATGCTACTCTCGAATTGGAACTGAAAGAAGAACATTGTGACGGACATTGCGACTGTTGCGAAGAGCAGCAAGGATGCGATAGCGATACACAACCTTATCTATAAAGATTTGCACGAAGAATGTATGGGTGGAGAAAAGTTGTTGTCGATATACGGCTTTTCTCCGCTTTCGTTTTATGGCCTATAATTTATAGATGCCTCCCGGTAAGGCTTTTACTACACCTTTAAATTCCAGTTCCACCAGTATGGAGAGCAGTTGTGACAAAGGTTGGTTCAGATCGATGGTCATGTGGTTTATCTGTCCTTCTCCCTTTTGTGTCAGATAGTTCGTAACAACTTGCTCTTCGTCGGTGAGCTCCGGAAAAAGCGAGCGTTGCACGGCTTGTTTCCGTGGGGCGTTCCAGCACATGGCTTCGACGAGGTCGTCGGCCGAGGTTATTAAGGCTGCCCGATTCCGGCGTATCAGGTGGTTACACCCGGTTGACGATTCGGATTGTATGCTTCCCGGTAGAGCGAATACATCACGGTGATAGCTTTCGGCTATACCGGCAGTGATAAGTGCCCCGCCTTTTTCCCTCGATTCCACGATGATAACGGCATCGGCAAGTCCGGCGACAATGCGGTTGCGGGCGACAAAAAATGCCGGATGCATACGGTGGTAGCCGGTATATTCGGTGAGCAATCCTCCGTGTGATACCATTTCTACGGCTGTGGAACGGTGGTTCGCCGGATAGATGTGATCCAATCCATGTGCAAGGACGGCGATCGTGTTTAAGCCATGTCGCAGGGCACAACGGTGGGCGCAAATGTCGATTCCATACGCCAATCCGCTGACGATAACCAGTTGAGGAAAATATTCCGATAAATCCCGAATCAGGGTTTCACAGAAATCTTTACCGTATTCGGTCGCCCGGCGCGTTCCCACGATACTGATTATTTTAGAAGAGTTTAAATCGGCATTACCCCGATAATAGAGCAAGGGTGGGGCATCGATACAATCGAGTAACCGTTGGGGATAATTCGGCTCTGTGAAATAGAGAGGTTCGATGTTCCCTTTTCGGATAAATTCCATTTCCTTGCGGGCTTCCTGTAAGGCTGTTTGCCGGTTGTCTTCGTGAAGAATCCTTCCCTTTATCCCGGTAATTTTTTGTAGTTGGGATTCCGGTAATTCAAAGAAAGTTTCGAGGCTTTCGACCGTTTCATGAATGTGCTGGGCGAGGGCTTTGTTTATTCCTTTTAATCGGGATAATGCAATACGATATATCACCTCTTGTTCCATAATGGCTTGAATGAGAAAAGGATTATTGCAGATACTTCTCGAAATAAGGGAGAAATTCTTCACCTCGGCTTATTCGTCCGTTTACGGTACACACCGTTTCCACGACAGCTTTGATGCATGTTTCTCCCGAAGTCTTGTAAATATCTTGATAAAAGACATATTTGATGCCTTCCCTGCGCATGTATAATTTGCTGATGAATTTGTCGCGGCTGCGGAGCGGTGTTTTATAGTTTATTTCGATGCGATTGACTACCGGATCTACACCTCTCTCGTGCATCTCGATAAATGAGATTCCAGATGATGCTAAAAATTCGTGACGGGTATGTTCGAGGTAGTGCTGGTAGATGGCATTGTTAACGATTCCCTCCATGTCGCATTCGTAGTCGCGCACTTGCATTTCCAATTCAAAAATATATTCCATAACTAGTTTTCCATTGATGGTTTATGTAAATACCGTGCAAGCAGGGAGCGAAAGCAGACATTCTCGATCGTACCGAAAGTTTATTTTCACCTCCCGATGCAAAGATAATATAAACAAAGGGTGAAACCAATTAATTGGTTCCCCCTTTGTATCCTTTATCTTCTCGAACGGTGTTTCGGTGCGATACCTTATAATTTCCAACCGGCAATTTGAGTTTGTATATCCCAGAGATGAGCATACAATCCGTGGTTATTCAGAAGGTCTTCGTGTCTGCCTTTTTCTACAATGCGACCTTCATCGAGAACGACTATCGTGTCGGCGTTACGGATTGTTTTGAGACGGTGAGCGATAACAATGACAGTACGACCAGCTATCAGGGTGTTAATGGCTCGTTGTACTTCCACTTCATTCTCTGGGTCGAGCGAGGCAGTCACCTCGTCGAGCAATACGATGGGAGCATCCTTCAAGATGGCACGAGCGATACTGAGGCGTTGTTTTTCTCCTCCTGACAAAGTACAACCTCCTTCACCTATCATCGTATCGTAACCTTTGGAAAGCTTCGTGATAAATTCGTGACATTGTGCTTTCTTGGCAGCTTCGATAATTTCTTCGTCGGTAGCATCATTTTTCCCGAATCGGATATTGTTGCGAATCGTATCTTGGAATAGATAAACATCTTGGAAAACCATAGATATATTTTTCATAAGGGATTCGGGCTCTAATGTAGATAAGTCTTGCCCACCCATTGAAACAGTACCTTCCCCAGGATCATAGAATCGGGCACAGAGTTTCATCAAGGTGCTTTTTCCACTGCCCGACGGTCCCACGAGTGCGGTTAGGGAACCTTGTTTCAAAGTGAGGTTAATATGGTGCAGAACCTTTTTATCTTGGTAAGCAAAAGATACATTATGAAATTCAATGTCACCGCCGTTGGGAGCGGGTCTATCTCCTTTCATTTCGGGTTCTTTCATTAAATTTAATATGCGTCCTCCGGCAATGGAAAAATAACGAAATTCGGCGAAGTTTGTCAAGGCAGAAGTCAGTGGGTCGAATACCCGTGAGCCGACGACCAGAAAAAGGACGAAAGTGGTTAGCAAGAGTTCTCCTCCAATAAGAAGGTAGGTTCCGCACAGGATCATTAAGGTTAGTCCGGCTCGGACGATTGTGATAGAGAGCATGATGAACGGGCCCAACAAGGCTTCTTGTCGTATGCAGGCTTTTCGTAAATCGGAGAACGCTTTGCGTAATCTGACGAAGCGATCGCCTAAAAGATTATAAGCTTTCATGACCCGAATACCTTGTAGATATTCTTCCATGCGGTTGCCTGCGTTTATTTTCGCTTCTATCTGTTTACTGCTGAGCCGTTGTTGTAATTTTGTACTGAGCCATAAGATCAGAATGGCTACGGGAAGAGCTATGAACATAGCTACCGACATGCGCCAATTTATCCAGAGGAGAGACAGGAAAGCCAGTACAGGCATGACAAGAGCACCCATTAGTTGAGGCAGATGATGGGATATGCCGGTTTCGGCCATGGTGAAGTCGGTGATAATCATAGAGGACAGGTCGCCCGGATCACGGCGAGATAGAAATCCGAGTGATAATTTGCGCAAGTGTTCTGCCAGAGCGATGCGTCCGTCGGCACTCATGGCATAGGCTTCACGGAAGTTCGCCCGGTAGGAGGCTCTTTCGGCCGCTACCATGACGGCTACATATATGACGAGTATACCGGAAATTGTCCATAATCGAGTGGTATCGAGTGGTGTACCGTTCCCGTCGAAAGCTCGGAAAATAACGTCGATAGCTTCGATAGAGAGGCAAAAGGGTATGATATTTACCAAATTGGATAATATGGTATAGCCAACGGGCTTTTTCAAACGATCCGGTTGGCCGATGGTTATATTTTGAATAGCGTTCATGATTTACTGAATTTTTTGTGCGATTACACAGATATTTTCTTTATTTCTACGGTGTGTGGTGATATTTGAGAATCCGCACCGGGCAAGACAGGACTCTAAATCTTGGGCAGAATGGACGACCATGCCGTCGATACGGCTTGTCCATGTTTCGTCGGAGGGGTCGCTAGCTTCGCAGCAGATAAGGAAGAGTCCTCCATTTTTCAAAACCCGGTGTACTTCGTTGAAAGTTTTTTGCAGATTTCCCCAAAAATAGACGGTCTCAAAAGCAGTAATCAGATCGAACGTTCCTTTCTCATAGGGTAGGTTCATTACGTTTCCCTGCGAGATAAAGCAACGAGTATTCAGCAGTTTCTTGATTTCCTTTCGAGCGAATTTTACGCTTTCGGAGGATATATCGATACCGTATATTTTCCCTTGCGGACAGAAGTCTGCCATGCGTTTCAGATTCGCTCCACCTCCGCACCCGATATCGAGTATCGTCCAGTCGGATTTCCATTCTATTTGGGAGAGCCCCCAGCGGGAGAGTGAAGCATGTCCCTTGTTCATACCTCGTAGAATTATTCTACCGAAGAACCCTTCGGGCATACGGGTATTTTGTAGTATAGAGTTGATTATGTTTTTCTTTTTCATATTCTTGTGAATGTTATGTTAAGCTTTATATTCGGTTTTTAATTCCCATTGGAATGCATCGGTGTATGCTTCCCACATCTGTCGGTAAACTCCCGGTATGGAGCTAAGCTTTTGATGTGTACCGATTTGCGCTATCGAGCCCTCTTTGAGTACGACGATTTGTTGAGCCGATACGATGGACGATAATCGGTGAGCTATGATGATGACGGTTTTGTTTTTGATGAGGTGTTGCAAGGCTTGTTGCATCTTGTATTCATTTTCGGGGTCGGCAAAAGCCGTAGCTTCATCGAGTACGAGAATGGGTGCATTTTTCAGTATGGCCCGTGCCACGCAGATTCTTTGCGCCTCACCGCCCGATAGAAATACTCCTTTGTCGCCAATGCGGGTGTCGTATCCGTCGGGCAGATTTGAAATGAACTCATGACATTGGGCGGCACGAGTGGCGGCTTCTACTTGTTCTCGGGTGGCATTGGGTGAACCTACGGCTATATTTTCATACAATGTATCGTAAAAAAGGAATGTATCTTGAAAGACGAAAGATATAAGATTCATTAGTTCCTCGGTTTTGATGTTTCTCACATCGACTCCTCCTATGTAGATACCGCCTTCGCCGACGTCCCAAAATCGGGGTATGAGGCTGGCGACCGTACTTTTCCCTGAACCAGACGGCCCGACGAGTGCTGTGATTTCGCCTTGTGACGCTTTGAAAGAAATATGACGTAACGCCTCTGTGCGAGTGACTTGCTCTTTGCTCTCATAGGAGAAACTGACATCTCTGAATTCGATGTCATAACTTTGGGGAGTTTGGGGTAAGGTTGTTTCTGGAACGGGTTTTTCGTCGAGTATTCGGTCTATGCGTTTTACTCCTTCGTCGATTTCGCGAGTACCTCCTCCTAGAAACATTAATTTATATACCGGTGAAGTTACACCGGGTCCCATGATGATGAAAAATAGCCATACGGCGGCCAGTGCGATATTGTGTGGTTGGTTACTGATGAGTAGCAGACCGACGGGGATAATAAGCGAGACGATGGAGTTTAACAACACGGTGAAAGTGATCATGCCTGGTTCGTATGTATCGCAAACTTTCAATGCCCATTTTTTATATCCTTGAATTTCGTCGTGGAATTGTCGGAAGGATTTTACGCTCTGTCCGAATATTTTCACGACGGGTATACCTCGTACGTATTGTACAGCCGATGCGCTCATACGCTCCTGTGTGTCAAAATAGTTGGCGGTAAATGTTTTTGCAGTTTTGCCCATGAAGTTGATGTATTGTAATCCAATGCTTAATACGATACAAGCAAGACAAATTGCAGCTAACCAACCGTTGAGTGAAAAGAAAATAACAAACATGAAAATTACGGTTACCGCGACGTTTACCATGTCGGGAATCGTATGGGCTATGAAGGATTCTATTTTCTCGATATTTTGTTCTATTGTCTTTTTGATAGCACCTGTGGAGGTATCGCTGAGAAATCCCAGGGATAATTTCCCGATATGTTCGGATAGTTTTACACGCAGTCCGTATAAGATGCGAAAAGCAGCTACGTGTGATGCCATGAGTGATGCATAGAGTAGTATCAATCCGATGATTAATCCTCCAAAAGCTATCCACCCCCAGTATATGAGTAAATCGCTGTCGATTGAACCTAGATTTCCTGCTTTCGATAGGAGTTCGTTGAGAATTTCATATATCGACCAATAAGGTACGAGCATACACAAAGCACTGATTGCCGACAATATACCGGATAATATCAGTAAGCCTTTTCGCTCACCTGCTATTTGAAATAGACGGGCAAGTCCTTCTTTCTTTTTATTTGGTGTCATGTGAATTGAGTTTTTGAGTTAATGGTTGATCTCTTTTGTACTTCCCCGCCGGAAAAATGGGAAGCTATGTTATGGAGAACTGCCTTCACTTGTTCTTCATAGAAATACATGAGTACGCCCTCGATGATAAAAATGAAATCACAATCGGGGTGTTGTGTTTTCAAACACTCTAACCATTTTGTTTCTAATAAAGAAGAAGATATATAGGTATCGTATTCCGGTTCGGGAATCAATTCTCGTCTCAAAGAGATTACTTCGGGTAAATCCAGTTCGTAATATTTTGTCGGATCGTTTTCCCGATGAATGCGTTGGCAACGTGTATCTAATCCACAACCGACGTTGACTACAATCGGTCGGGAATGGTTATCGATAAATCGGCGGACAGCATCGTCGAAATACCTACCTCTTACGACACAACCTACTTCGCTCAGTTTTGCTCCGTCGAATTTGGAATAATCGTATTCGATGCAGGCGATTAATTGTTCCGCCATTTTGTCTTTTAGAATCGCATCTTTTCGCCTACTTTCTTTTGCCCGCATATAAAGTGGAATAAGCAGTGTTTCGGCTACAATGTTTTTGAACTCGTATTTTCTTTTCATATTCTTATTTGTTATTTTCAAAAACGAACAATATTCAAAATCATTCAAAAAAAGAGAGAACCTATCCTTTCATAAGCTCTCTCCACCCGGTTGTACTGAAAATCATGTATTCTGTTATTATTTGTTCTATTTCATCGGAGACCTTTTTATGCATGATTAATTCTTCCAGCATGGTGAACATCCAAACGGTATGCAGGTGAATCGTGAATTCCGATATGTTTATATTTAGTTCAGGGTGTTTTATTTTCATGTTTCGAAAATATTCTTTGACGACTTCGGTCGAACGGTCGGCAAAATCTCTTTTATAATTTTCTAAGGAAGTCCCTTGCGAACGAAATAAAAGCAGGAATAACAGATTACGATATTTTTTGATTAACGATATGTATTCGGCTATGACAGCCCGGAGATAGTGTTCGGTATACATTTCCATGATGTCAGATCCGCTTTTTCCATGATGTTTGTCTAACATGATTTCAAAATCATTGATCACGGGTTGTACGAGTTCGCGAAAGATATCTTCTTTGCTGTTATAGTAGTTGTAAATATTACTTAACCCTACATGGGAGTCGTCGGCGATTTCACGAATGGTGACTTTGGAATAGCCTTTGGCATAGAATAGGGGCAAAGCAGCATTTAGAATGTTTTGTCGGATATGTTCTTTGGCTATTTGCATAAATGTTTTAGTACTTATTTTGTGAAGCAAAGTTAGATTTCCGTTAAAGGAGTATCAATACCTAAAAATTGGGATTTCTGTCAGAGTTTGTACGTTTTTGTACGAGTATGTTTGATTCTAATATTTCTTATATTATTTTTACGCATTGATGTGAAGATGATGTTATGCGTAAATTGTTGAGTGTTATTATTGTCTATTTGGTGGGCTGGATACCTATGTTCCCGTGTACTTCGGCCGTGGTTTCGGGGCGGGTAACACCCGACGGGCGTCCGTTGTTGTGGAAACATCGCGATGCATCGGATTTGAATAATCGTATCGTTCATTTCGAAGCAGAAGGAGGAAAGTTGGAATTTGTCGGACTTGTGAACGGGGTCGATACGATGGCCAACGAAGTGTGGGCCGGGTATAATACTTCTGGATTCGCTATCATGAATACGGCTTCATATAATCTTAAAAACGATACTTCATCGTTGTCCGACCGAGAAGGGGTTGTGATGAAACAAGTGTTGGGCGAGTGCCGTACGGTAGAGGATTTCGCCCGGTTACTCGATTCTCTTCCTCGTCCGATAGGGGTGGAGGCTAACTTCGGGGTGGTCGATGCTTTGGGTGGAGCAGCCTATTTCGAAGTGAATAGTTACGAGGTATTCCGTTATGACGTAAAAGATAGTCCCGACGGTTATCTGCTTCGTACCAATTATTCTGTATCGGGGAGGCCGAACGAAGGTTATGGTTATATCCGTTACGATAATGCCGCCCGGTTGTTTTCACGTGCTGCCTCCGAGCGCAGTATTACTCCCGAATGGATTACAGGCGTTTGTTCCCGCTCGTTTTATCACATTTTGTTGGGACGGGATTTTACGACCGATGCATGGGTGGTCGATCAGGATTTCATACCTCGCCGCAGTACATCGGCTTCTGTTGTCATCGAAGGCGTGAAACCCGAAGAGTCTCCTGTATTCACTACCATGTGGACGATATTGGGGTATCCTCCCTGTTCGGTCGTGTTGCCGGTGTGGATCGGCTGCGAGTATGGTGTTCCGACCCTGTTGCAGGGGGCGGAAGATTCTGTGCGCTCTCCGTTGTGCGAATGGTCGAACCGATTGAAAAACAAAGTGTTTTCTTTGGAAAGAGGCAGCGGCCCGCATTATCTGCATATGGCATTGCTTTATAATCCCGAAGGTAACGGATATGCCCAAAGATTGTTATTGCTCGAAAAAGAGATATACGCCGAGAGTCGAATCGTGTTGGACGAGGTTCGTCGGAAAGGTGAGTGGAACAACGAGCATGTCGGCGGTCTGCTCGATATTGTCCAACAAAAAATCGTTACACTTTTCGGCCAAATTTTGAAATGAGAAGTACGAATGTACTTTTTCTGTTCTTGGGTTATGGATTGGCAAAATGATATTTTGGAAAAGATAAAGATTTTATTTCGTGGGATTGGGCAGGTGATGTTTCAGAATAATGCTTGGTCGGGAGTCTTGATGTTGGCCGGGATAGCCTGTAATTCTTTGTATATGGCGGGTCTGGCTCTATTGGGAACGGTTGTGAGTACATCGACTGCCCGGATAGCAGGATATTCCTGCGAGGATATACGAAACGGATTGTATGGTTTTAACGGGACTTTGGTCGGTATTGCCGTGGGTGTGTTTATGAACATATCCGTATGGGCTTTTATGTTATTGATAATAGGAGCCGCCCTTTCTACATGGGTGATGCGCTTGTTTCAACGTCAACGGTTCGTGCCGGGGTATACTGCACCGTTTATTCTTGTCACTTGGCTTTTGCTGTTGTTGGAACGGACTGTATTTCCTTCATTGGAGCTCTCGTCCGACTCCGTAGCCGTGCAGGAGCCGGTGAATATAGATTTTTTTCAAGTGTTCTGTTTGCACATCGGACAAGTCATGTTTCAAGGTGGAACCGTTTTGTCTGGTTTGTTTTTCCTCGTAGGAATATGGATCAACTCCCGGTTGAATGGACTTTATGCCATGTGGGGCGCTGTTTTGCCGCTTGGAGCGGCTCTTTTTCCGGATATGGGAATCCTCGGTGCGGAAGCCGGATTATTGGGGTACAACGGGGTGCTTTGTGCTATCGCACTCGGCACGGCATCCTTAAAAGGTTTTGGAGAGGCGACCGCGGCCGTGCTGTTAAGTACGGTATTACAAATTGCCGGAATGCGCATCGGGATAACGACGCTGACGGCTCCGTTTGTCCTTGCGACGTGGACCGTTGTTCTTTTGAGAAAAGTCTGGTAGTAAACGATAAATGTCACAGCTGTTCGGGAATACTCAGTAATGTGATTTTTCGCTTGCCTGACTGTGAGCCAGATGAGGGCGAGATGCCACGAAGCGGTGGAGGGGTTGAATAGCTTTTCATTATATTCCTGTGATGTTGCAAGAGATAGTAGCGGGGAGGCAATATCATTTTAATGCTGAGATATCGATGTTATCAATGCTTCGAGGCGGTCTATCAACTCGTTCCCCAAAGCGGTTTTATCTTCGATGTGCTTGCAGACCATCTTGACGAAGGCATCGTTCTCAAATTCGCCCCGAACCTGTTCAAAATCGAAATCCCGTTGCCGGGTAGAACCGTCCACACCGAATCCGATACGGGAAATCATCGAAAATTCTTTGCGGGCATCGTCATAGAGCATTCGGTCGAGCGACACAACGGCTTCGTTCCATTGCCGTACGATTCGGATAATATCTCCGGGGGACAGCCTGTCGACTGTTTTTCCATACCAACGGGGCATTATCGAACAAACCCATGTCCATTCCATGTCGTAGTAACGCCGATGCATGGCTTGGAAGAAAGATTCGGTTTCTTCTAACGTGGAATCGGGATTACCGACGATATGGTCTATTTCGTCTTTAACAGCCTGCTTGGGTACAATCAATCCCGACAGATCTATCCATTCGCCTTCTCCGAGGAGGTCGGTCGGTTTCAACCGGTCGTGCAAATCGTTCAGATCGGAGAACGGAGCTCCTTCAAGTCGTTTGATGATCGAGTTACCCATGAATTTATGGACAGCGAGGGTGTACAGGTCTATTCCTTTGTTGAGGGAACTGTTCTTGATCGTAGTGCTTTGGAAGGAGTAACATTCCGACGTTTCACCCGATGTCTGTTTCAATCCCTGTAATGTGTCGATGCCTTGCAGCATCTTTTGTATGGTGTAGGGACTGAGCAGATTGAAGTTGATACAATCGAGCTTGTCGGGGTCGGTGCGCTTGTCTCGCTTGGGCCACTTTTGTGCGTCGCGTATCGTTCCCACGCTTTTGAGATTCGCACCGGGAACGAGATAAGAGCGATTTCCGTGTTCTATCAGGTAGGAAAACGGCATGCCCGAAGTATCGGGGTGATTGACATGGCGTCCCATGATGAGGGAAAATGCACCTACTTTGGCCGGCCACAGGATATACGAGTCGCTGGTCGTTTTCGAGCCCCGTTCGACGACTCCTTGATGGATAGGGCCGAGTTTGTACATGTGGTTGCTTTGGTTCGACCCGCTGCCTGCGTTCAGGAAAGAAAACATTCCGGCGATGAGCAAACTCGATTTGTGCATGGTGACCGTGTAGGGGCCGGCAAAGATAGCACACGCTTCGCCGTTTTCGCTTTGGCAGTTGCTGAAAAAGAGCGAATCGTGAGCCGAGAAAAGATGGGTGAGGTGGCAGGCTTGTCCGATGAAACAACGAGACATTACTACACCGTCACTTATATGGGCTCCCGAACTGACGATGAAATCTTCGGCCGTAACATTCGGCCCGATGTATACCGGAGCTTCTCGGTTGCTGTTGATACTACCGTTTTCGAGTCTCGATGTCCCGTCTATCTGGCAGTAATCTCCGATACAAACATTTCGTATAGTTCCTGTATTGACGATGTGCACGCCGTTGCCTATTTTCCCGTAGCAACTCTTTTGTGCGAGGGAATATGCCTCTATCATTTCTCGAAGGCGGGCTATCAGGTCGGGGCGATGCCGATACATGGCGATGATGTAGGCCAGTTGTGCCGACAGCCGATTGTAAATGGGGACTTCCCGACCTCCTGTCTCGTTCAATACAGATACTTCGGTATTATTCCCGAAACAGCTTTCGCCTTCGGTGAGAATGAGGTTTACATTTTGTATGAAACAGTCGCTTCCTATCCGGTAATTGGCTATATAGTTGGGAATGTTTTCTATCAATGAGTTGTTCCCTATCGAGCAATTGTGCAAGGTGACGTGGTGGAGTCCCGTTTTTTTCTTTAATCCACCCGGAAGCTCCATCTCTTTTTCGAATATCCCCAGCTCGATTTCTCCGGAAAAACGGGTGTGGGTAATATGATCGGGAGAGAACCCTTCGACTACATTTATTTTCGACCAGTCCTCGGCCGTACAAAATTGAGTCGTGAGTTGATTGATTTCTGCAATATTGAGTTTACGGTAATTCTTCATCGGACAAATTTTGTAAAAGGCCGGAGGGTAGCCCGGTTATGGATTCAGGATTCTTCGTCGGTCGTTATTTCGTCGTAGTGTTGAAACAGGAAATCGTTGTAAGGGAATCTTGTCGTATGTATCTCTTTCACCCGTTGGTAAAGCAGCGTTTTCAATTCGTCGATGTTCTTTTTCTCTTTGGCCGATATGAAAATGCAGTTGTCGTGCATTTTTCCCATCCACGTTTCTTTCCATTCGTCGAGCGTAATGTTTTCTCTCGTTTTCGGGGTGAGGTCGTCGGCCGCTTTTTCCACATAGGAAAATGCGTCGATTTTATTGAACACGAGTATCATGGGTTTGTCAGTGGAGTCGCAGACTTCCTGTAAGGTTTTATTAACTACTTCTATCTGTTCTTCGAAAGCTGGATGCGAGATATCCACGATGTGTAGCAGAAGGTCGGCTTCCCGCACCTCGTCGAGTGTCGATTTGAACGAATCGACCAGATGGGTAGGCAGTTTGCGGATAAATCCTACCGTGTCGGAGAGCAGAAAGGGAAGGTTGTCGACAATCACTTTGCGCACGGTCGTATCGAGCGTGGCAAAGAGTTTGTTCTCTGCAAAGACTTCCGACTTGCTTAACAGGTTCATCAAAGTCGATTTTCCTACATTGGTATAACCGACTAATGCTACTCGTACCAACTTCCCCCGGTTTTTCCGCTGGATGCTTTTTTGTCGGTCTATGCTTTTCAGCTCCTCTTTCAAGTGAGAAATCTTATCGAGAATGATACGCCGGTCGGTCTCTATTTGAGTTTCGCCGGGTCCACGCATGCCGATACCTCCTCGTTGTCGTTCGAGGTGAGTCCACAGCCGGGTGAGTCGGGGCAACAGATATTGGTATTGTGCCAGTTCTACCTGACGTTTGGCATTGGCAGTCTGTGCCCGTTTGGCAAAAATATCGAGAATGAGACTGGTGCGGTCGAGTATTTTCACTTGCAATTCCCGTTCGATATTTTGTACCTGTTTCGACGACAAGTCGTCATCGAAGATGACCATGCCTATTTCGTTTTCTTCGATGTATGCTTTTATTTCGGACAGTTTTCCCGACCCGACGAAAGTGCGGGAATTAGGCGTGTCGAGTCGTTGAAGGAATTTCTTCACGGGCAACGCTCCGGCAGTTTCTGCCAAGAAGGCCAGTTCGTCGAGATATTCGTTTGCTTTCGCTTCGTTTTGGGTGTTGGTGATCAATCCCACTAAAACGGTGCGTTCGGTTTCTTCTTGGGTTAAAATAAATTCTTTCATTCTATATGTTTACAAAGACGTACTCCAAAAATAATGTTTTTTCTTACCTCTTTGTTTTTATCGGAGTTTAATTATTAAATAGTTTTTCTATCGTGATGATCTGATAGTCGTAGAAATTGCGGGTGGCACTGTCGGCCGTGGCCGCTCTTTTTTGCTTGTATAACGCCAAAACTTTTTTGAGCGCACCGGTCATGTAAGGAGCCATATCGGCCGACGATAGGGCTGGCCCCATGTTGATACGGGTGAACGATTGCTCTTCCGAATCGTGATGACGGCAAAGGGCGTGGCTGCAAGGGAACGCTTCGCTTTCGAGGTCGATGTCGTCGGTGAAGTCTAAATTTCTTATCCCCGATGAAGCCGGTTTCAGCGACGAATAGCGAATGAATTGATTGATGGTCTCGCTTTGCAAGTCGCGTTCGATGTTGTTCAATTTACGTCCCTGATAAGTCGTTTTAAATACTTCGGCGATCAAATCGTTGAGGTAACTGTCTAGCGTGTAATTTTTCACGGGGTCTATGATACCGCCTTCCTGAATACGGAACAGCACCGTGGGGTTGACAAGGTAGGCCGGAATATAACGGTGAACCGAACTGGCATAGTTGGTGGGTGCATTGATTCGTTGCATTAAATCGGCCGGCATCAACCAGTCTCGATAGGTGCGTACTTGGTTCAAAATCCACCGCATGGCTTTTTTCTGCGTAGCTTTGTCCAGATAAGTGTAGGGTAGTTCATTCTCTCCTTGTCTCACTTCTTTGAAGAGCACACCGCCTATATAGGGAGTGACGTGTCGCAGGTGACGGTTGTATTGTTGTACGATAGCGGCATATTGCTCTTGAATCGTAGTGAAATCTTTACCCTCGTCGAACAGCCATTTTTCGAAATTTTTCATAATGATTTTGAGGTTGGAAACCGCCATTTCTCCTGCGCGGAAATGATCGTTTCCCAAATCTTCGGTCTGGTCTGTCGGGTCGTAAGCTCCGGGGAACTGTTGTGCTCCGAAAGTGTACATGGGATCGTCCTTTTTCTCTTCGATCCACTTATCCAATGTAGGGATTTCGTCTTTCGGTGTTTTTGCATCGGGTATGAGACGATATCCCCAGTTGATAGCGTAAATGTCATAGACGCCGAGAATGGGCGGCGTGAGCCGTACTCCTCTTTCGTAGTCGCCGGGTTGTGCCACGAAGTTGTTACGGGCATAGTCCATGATACTGGGCGTGGTTCCGTATTTTTGCGTGAACGAAGGACTGCGCAGCGAGTCGATAGGGAAGGAGTAGCTGGCCCCCATATTGTGCATCAGTCCCAGTGTATGACCTATTTCGTGCGAAGCGACGTAGCGTAAAGATTCGCGCATGACATCGTTGTCGAAGGTTTCCTTTCTCACCCGTTTATCCACAGCTCCTGTCTGGGCGAACCGCCAGTTGTGAACGAGAGAGATTACGTTGTGATACCAGATGACATCGGCTGTCAGAATTTCGCCGCTGCGGGGGTCTACATAACTCGGACCCATAGCGTTGGCTATGTCGGTCACGGCATATTTCACACAACTGTATCGCATGTCGTCCGGGTCGAAGTCCGGGTCGTCTTTGGGATAGTCGCGTGCAATAATGGCATTTTTGAAGCCGGCGGCTTCAAATGCCGTGTTCCAGTCTTCTACGCCTTGTTTTACGATGTCCCTCCATTTATCGGGGAAGGCACTGTCCACGTAGAAAACAATGGGTTTGGCCGGTTCTACGAGTTCACCTCTGAAATAGGCTTCGCGGTCTTCCTCTTTCGGTTCGAGACGCCAGCGATGTACATATTTGGTGTAGTCTATACGATCTTTGTCGCTGGAATAGATATTCTTACCGCTCGAAAAGAATCCTACCCGACGGTCGTAGATACGCGGTGTCATAGGTCGTTCGGGAAGAAGAACCAACGAGCGATGCATAGTGACGGTGCAATTATTGTCGCCGGTAAAGCTCAATACCGAACGGATTTCACTGTTTTGAGGAAAACTCTTTGCCCCTAAGATATAGGAATTGGCGGCCGTGTAGGTTCCGGTTTTTATTTTGGAAGAGCTGCCGGGAGTCGGAGTAGGCATAGGGCTGATGATTTTTTCATTGCCTTTGAAAAAATCACTCATGTCGACTACCACGTCTTTCCCGTTTTTGGCAGAGATTTTAAATGCTTTGATAATAGGGTCTCCAAAATTTTTGTCAAAAGATGCCGCTATGGGGTCGTTCTCGTCGATGATGTTCCGGTGCTGAACGAGGTGCATGAAGAGCGACTGTTCGTTTTTGCTGAATCGTATCATGAACGGATTGGTCGTCATTTCGCCGGCGACGAATATTTTGGGATCGGTCGTGGCGGCTACACGGCTCGACAACAGGAACGTGCGGTTCATCAACGAGTCGGGTACTTCGACCAGCAGTTTGTTGTCATTCGTAATGTGTAGCGTGAACATACCCTTTTGAGTCTTAGCTCCTTTGATGAGCTTTTCGTATTTCGACTCTTTGGCAGTCGTGTCTTTTACCTGTTCTTTCTTATCATTTTTCTTACTTTTCTTTTTGGCATAACATGTCTCGGGATTTGCGCCTGCGATGATAGCCGTCGCAAGAATGGCCCATAGCAATTTCTTCATATACTTGTTTTTTTGTGAGTCTGTTTTATAATGGCATACTGCGCAAAGATAATATAAACTTTGTCCAAAACCAAGCCTATTTGCAAACGGCTAATTGAAACTCATATCGGCTGTTTTTATGAGAAAAGGAAGAGGAAGCGGTGAAAAGCTGTCTTTATGTAAGAAAAATAGATTTACAGAGTGTATTCGTTAAGTGCGATATTGTATTTTTTTAAGATGGTTTCGGGGTTATACGACAGTTTGGCTTCACGTAGGCCGGCATCCCCTGCATCGTCCTCTCGGTTGATGTATTTCACTTCGGGGTGTTTTTCGGCCATTTGCGCCGAATAGAATTGATTGATGGCTTCGTATACCCCGGCCACTTCCTTACGGGCTTTCTCGATATGGACGATAAGCGTGTCGCCTATAACTTCGCCGATAGAAAATGCTACGATTTGTCCCGATACCCGCAGAGCGCCTCCTTCAAATTTCAGTTTTTCATATTCGTGCAATACTTGAACCACTTTGCTTTCTTCGTACGTGAACAGCAAACTATCTTTTTGATATTCTTGTTTGTAGGTCTCGAAAAAAGCTGTTATTTCCGGGAGGTTCTGCGATGTGATCATCTCGTAGCGATAATCGGGGTAGGTGCTTTTGAATTTGTTTACTCGGTTGCGCTTTTTGTTAAAACGGTGTCCGACTAATGTCGCAAGGTCTACGGCATTGTATAGGTAGTCTCCCCAGTCGGGCAATTCGGTTATCGGGCAGCCGTAAAGTTGTTGAATTTCCAGTGCGGCCGGTTCGGGTACGGCCGACAAAATGAACGGGACGTTGTGTCGGCAGCAATACTCTTTCAGTAACGGTAAGGATTCTTGCAGATTCAATTTGCCGACGGGTACGGCAAAAGCCGTGTTTTGCAAATTATCTTCCTCTCCTCCTTTGATAAACAGCGTATCTTGGGAAATACAATATTCGTAGCCGAAATAATCTACCCACATGTAGATGCCGCCGATCGAGAAGTCGCAGGTGCGGTAACATTGTCGGTGCAGGAAGGGTTCGATTTCGGAAAGAGAGTCCAGTGTAATGGGTTTGAAAACAAGATTATGTTCGCTTTCTTTCGAGAGCTTTGGCTCGGGCATAGTGCCAAGTCGGTTTGTATCCATGAGTGTGAATTTTGTTTTTTCGTGCGAAGGTAGAGCCGGCAAAACCGCAGCTTATGTTCGCATTTTTTCGGTGCAAAAGTATATAATTTTTATAGGTGTATATTTATAAACAATTTATTTTGTCTTTTGGTTTCAGAAAATTAAAATTATTCGACAATCTTTTTTATAAAAGTTATAATATTGTGCGTTTGACTTCTCAATTTGATATGATATAATTTCTGTTATTGGAAAAATGATATATATTTGCAAATATTTTATGCGAAGTGAATATAATATTAACCAAAGAGAATCCTAATGTCACTGATAATTCCTCCGAAATATAAATTGAAGTTGTTGCCCGAAACTACCGAAATGGCAATAAAAATGTTGAAAGATGCTTTTCAAGAACGATTGTCCAAGACGCTTAACTTGCGTCGGGTAACAGCTCCTTTGTTCGTTCTTTCCGGTACGGGGCTGAACGACGACTTGAATGGAAGCGAGCGGGCGGTATCTTTTCCCATTGCCGATATGGGCGGGCGACAGGCCGAGGTCGTTCACTCGCTCGCCAAGTGGAAGCGGGTGAAATTGGGTGCATATGACATTGCACCGGGATTCGGGCTTTATACCGATATGAATGCGATTCGCACACACGAAGAGCTTGACAATCTTCATTCGTTGTATGTCGATCAATGGGATTGGGAGAAGACGATTACACGGGAGGATCGTAATGTCGAATACCTTAAAAAGACCGTGAAAAGTATTTATAAGGTTATCAAAGAGTGCGAGAGTCTCATCTATGCCGAGTTTCCTCACATTACACCGACTTTGCCCGACGAGATTACATTTATACATACCGAGGAGTTGTTGCAAGAGTATCCTCGTTTGTCTCCGAAAGAACGGGAAGCCGCCGTTGTCCGTCGGTATGGGGCCGTATTCCTTATCGGTATAGGACAGCAGCTTAGCGACGGAACTCGTCATGACGGGCGCGCTCCCGACTATGACGATTGGACGACTCCCAACAGCGATGGTTATTTGGGCCTGAACGGCGATATTATCTTTTGGGATACCGTGTTGGGAACTCCGGTCGAGCTTTCGTCGATGGGGATACGGGTGGATAAAGAGGCTCTGTTGCGTCAGCTCGATATTTGCGGTTGTCCCGAGCGGGCTCAGCTTTCTTTCCATCGGGCTCTGTTGAATGACGAGTTACCCCTCTCGATAGGCGGGGGGATAGGGCAATCGCGTTTCTCGATGTTTCTTTTGCAAAAGGCACACATTGGCGAGGTACAGGCCAGTATTTGGCCCGAGGAGCAAATTGCCGAGTGTGCGCGGCATAATATTCATTTGCTTTAATTGTGTGAGTTTTGCGTTGAATATGAGACTCTTTCAATTTCCTTGTATTTCTGTCGGAGATAATAAGAAATAAATAATTCTATTTTTTTGAATCGAAGAGTTGCAGAATTGAAAAAAGCGTTCTATCTTTGCACACGCAAAACGAAATTGGTGCGGTAGTTCAGCTGGTTAGAATACATGCCTGTCACGCATGGGGTCGCGGGTTCGAGTCCCGTCCGCACCGCAAAAGCAAGGCTCTGAAATTTTTGAATTTCAGAGCTTTGCTTTTTAATTTTTACAAATGGAGGTCAAATGTAATTCCCCGCTGCGGGATATATGTCTGGTGAGGAGAGTTATTCCCAATCTGGCAAGTCATTCTTTTATTTATATAACGGCTTCGTAGGGAAGAAACTTTTCGTATTATGTCGTTCAGAAGAGGTTCACCACTTCGCCGATAACAGGCATAAGGATAGTCAGCGAGTCATTGCGAGACAAGTTGCGAGCATTTTTCAAAGGTTCGTCCCACCGATGACGGGCGAGAGCGTATTTAGAGTGATGTACGGTAAGGACTCTGTGAACTCTGAGGTCTTTTATCGTCTGCTCTAATAAGGAGGGCATGGTGTGGATATATTTCCAATCCTCGTTGTACTGTCCATTTTCCAATATGGCCAAGTCTATATCGGGGAATTGTTCGCCTATTTGTTTGAGGTGGGAACCGTATCCGCCGTCTCCTCCGATGAAAATTTTTCGGTCGGGTGTTTCAAGCAAGAATGATGCCCACAAGGTTTGATTCGGAGTGAGTCCTCGGCCTGAGAAATGACGGCTGGGCAGACAGTGTATGATGAATTGCTGAGAGAGTGTTGCGCTCTCTTTCCAATCGAGTTCTATGATTCGGGATTTATCGAAACCCCAATGTTCGAAGTGTTCGCCCACACCCAATGGACAGACTACTTTCCCAATGCGGCCTTTCAATTGTTTGACCGTATGATAGTCCAAGTGGTCCCAATGGTCGTGGGAAATAACGAGGTAGTCGATGTCTGGCATGTCGTCGGGAGAATAGATTTCTGTCCCTCGGAAAGGTTTGTTGACGAACGATACGGGCGAAGCCATACAGAACACCGGGTCTACCAATATACGTTTTTCATCGACTTGCAATAGATAAGACGAGTGTCCGAACCATACCAAAGCATTTTCTTCGAGCGGGATTTTACGGAGATCGGTTTTTATGGCGGGAATGGGTTCGTCGGGGCGTAGTCCTTCTACTTTGCGAAACAGAAAACTCCATATCCCGGATAGTCGGCTTTTGTGCGATGTCATTAATATGGTCGTGTCGATATTTCTAAATTCTCCTTCCCGATAGTTAGGTGAACGTTTGATATGTTCCAGTCGTTCTCCTTTCGGTAACCGTCCGAAACTCGGCTGGTGCAGGAAGGCAATGCCTGCGATGGTTATCGATATGATTATACCTAATAGAATATATAGTGTCATACGTCTCATACATGTAAGATTACGAACTACCCGGCTGCTTTTCTTTTTCGGTTTTCATTTGGTGAATCGCAGTATGCCGATATCGAGGCTATAAGAAACTAAAATAGCGATGAATCGGTTCATAAGGCTTTCTTTAAAATGGATAGATCATTTTTGTTCAATACGAAATTACGTCATTTTTGTGTATCTCATTTATATGAATTACCGATATATCTACCATTTTTACCGATTGGCGGGCTAAAACGCTCTCCCCGACAGCACCGTGCCGGGGAGAGCGTTTGTTCAGTAAAGGAAATATTAATTTTTTGGAATCTTCACGTCTACGTAAATAGGCAGGTGGTCCGATGCTTGGGTTACGTCGCCCGTATGGAATACGGTGGGTACTTTGGATTCGATGACTTCGCATTTCACACCATTTTTCAATTGTAGAATGAAGTCGATACATTTGTCGGGATTATGAGACGAGTATGTGTTTCCTTCTACCGAAAGAATGTCCCAACATGTTTTGAGCATCTGAATGGTCTCGGAGTTTGGCTCAGCATTCATATCTCCTAACAAGAATATCGGTTTGGGGCAATCTTTATATAATTCGGTAAAAGTTTTGTTGATGACTTCTACCTCTTCCAATTGTGTCTCTTTTTGCAAATCGAGGTGAGTAGAGGCTATAATGTAGTCTTCGAGCTCGGCTACGGCTACGGTACGAGGTTCTCCGCCTTGTGGTAGAGCGATGGAAAATTTTTTCAGAATTTTATCTTTACAGGCAAGTCCTGTACCATAATATCCTCCTTGATAGGGCATGGCTTTGGCATAGACATATTCCCACCCCATGAGTTCGGCAAAACGTTTCACTTGGAAAACGTGTTTGGTACGAGTCGTACAACTGTCCAGTTCTTGCATGCAGACGGCATCGGCATCCAGTTCTTTCATCATGCGAGCCGTCATCTTGTAACCGCTTTTTGCATATTTGGCAAAAACACCTACGTTGTAGGAAACGAGACGGGTTACACCCTCGCTTTTGGGATAGGCAGGGGTGAAATCATCTTTTGAACAAGCACTTACCGATAAGGAGAGTAGGAGAAAAAAGAGGATAGTAATATTTTTAATATGTTGAACCATGATACCGTGTATTAAAAGTTACTCATATCGGTTACAGAAGTAGGACGGAGTATGGCGAAATGAGCAGCATGTTGTGCTATCGACGCTTGTTCATCGGTAACTCCTTCGGGACGATAGGTAATGCCTATCGGAGATTCTCCGAAGAATGTTTCGAACCATGCACAAGCAGCCGTATAGCGGCCGTATTTTAAATCCAGATGGTAACCGTCACGGCAGAATGTATCACCCAAGCTACTGCTACGTCCGTTCTGAATAGCTGTTCCGGTGGGTATGACGATCGATATGTTTTGTTTTTGAGCCGCTTTGTCATAAGAAAATACGACATCTTCATACATGGCTTTTTGGTTTTTCCCGTATCTGAAAAATCCAGGGTGGTTGGAGTCTTTTGCATAAGCCCAAGTTTGTTGCATGGCGTATTTTACATTCGGATTGGTTGCATTCGCCTTGACGTATTCCATGAGTTCTTTCAATTCGGGGAAATAAGAGCTGTATTGTCCGGCGAAAGAGCTTGCTTGTTGAAATACAATGTAGTCCCATTCCTCGTCTTTCAGGGCTTCCAATAGACTCTTCCCTTTTTCTTCGGTGTATTTCCCATCTATATTTTTTCTGTATTTGTAATCGTGTTTGTCGTGCCGGGCGTTATCGAGGTGTCTTTGGATAGAGCACCCGCCGATATAAGTGTTGGCGACGATAATGTGTTTTCCCGCCGAGATAGCGATTTCGTCAAGGTATTCGATTCCGTCGTCGGCAAAACTATTTCCGATAGCCAATATCTTAACAGGTTCGTTTTGGGCATGTAAAGAAGAAAATAATAGCAAGCATAAAATAAGCAGAAAGGAATTTTTTGTTTTCATAAGTGATGATTTAAATTTTTCGAATTATGCTGCCAAATTACTCAATTTTTTCTATCGGCGATTCAAAAATCAATACTTTTTTAGAAGCTGATTTAAATTTATTCCGAGACAGATTGAGACCTATGTTGAAGCAGATTGGAGTCCGAGATATGCAGTCAATAGCGGGCTATTGACAAAAATCAAGGGATTCTAGATTCGAGACAGGGGCGCAATATGGCCGGAACATACCTGCTTGCAATGATAATATTATTTCTCTATAAATTTAAAACAACTTCTAAATATATCGTTCTGTAACAATGACCGATATAACGATGGGACGGTTTACGACGAAATATAAAATTTCTGATTTCGCCGAGTCGGGATATGCGATTTTACTCGGCTCCCATCAAGCAGCGATCGTGTTGCAGGTCGTTGATGATTTCAAAAATAAGTTGCAATACCTGTGGTATGGCTTTTCTTGCTTCGGGCGATAGTTGCATGCCTAAGTGATGACAGTTGCGCACACTGATGGCAAGTAGTTCGATACGGGGTGCTTGTCCGAGTAATAGCATGGCGTCTATCATTTCTTTCAATCCTATTTCGTGTGCGCTTAGCAAGGGCGGATAGTCTTTGGAGTATTTGGGCGATAATCGCCGAATCGTCCCGACCGGATTGTTGTCGAGTGCTGCGTCTACGAGAATAAGTTGCCGGTAACTTTGCAATGTTTCCAACAGGGCAAGGCCACCGGTTCCACCGTCGAGCACGTCCACACCTTGTGGTATCTCCATCTCGTTTAGAGCATTGACTACGTGTATTCCTATGCCTTCGTCGTTGAGTACGAGGTTCCCTATTCCCAAAACAAGTATCTTATCGGGTGTAGGATTATTTTTCGGTTGTTTCGTTTGCGATTCCATCTTTTTGTTTTTGAAGTTGTTGTTGCTGTTTTTGTTCGGTCTCGTACTCTTCCGCCAAATCCTCCCGAACGAATTTCCAGCCTCCTATGATCGAGGAGGCTATTCCGTTTCGTTCGATATAGTCGTGGTAAAATACCAGATATATGTGGGCAATCGTAAAGAGAATGAATGCCCACATGGCGATATGATGTATTTGTCTTACGACGAAGAACCCTCCGCATTTGAGTAATACCCAAGTGAAAAAGGGTTCCAAAACATTGTTGGTGGACACGCAGAACATGGCCAGTCCTGTGATGGTTTGGATAAAGAATAGGACAAAGACCCCGAAGTATGTAAAGGCGGCCAAGCTATTGTGTCCTATGTCATAGACCGGTTTCGGCGACAACAACAATACATCGACTTTGGTGGTATCGAAAATACTCCTCCACTGTTTTCGGGTGAGGGGGAGGTAATTGTTCCATCGGGCGAACGAGTTACCGGCGAAAGCCCAATATAGGCGAACAATAAAGTTGAGAAT
Source organism: Barnesiella intestinihominis YIT 11860 (assembly GCF_000296465.1). Taxonomy (NCBI): domain Bacteria; kingdom Pseudomonadati; phylum Bacteroidota; class Bacteroidia; order Bacteroidales; family Barnesiellaceae; genus Barnesiella; species Barnesiella intestinihominis. The sequence goes on along the minus strand of NZ_JH815205.1, from coordinate 140,193 downwards.
GAAAACAAATGCGGCAGCGAAATGGATAAACCGTACCCAACCGAACCAATAGTTAGCTTCGGGTGGTGTGGCATGTTGTATAGCGGGTGGGTTGCCGATAATGTATCCGGTAACGCACAATACGACGATAGCTGTTGCGTTGACCCAATGGAATATGCGTACGGGGAGTTCCCACACGTAGACTTCACGTAAAGATTTTTTCCGGCTTATCATATATTCAACTGCTTGGGGTTTATATTATAACATTTCACATCGGTGTATATGTTCACCGTTTTCGTCATATAGATGTACGGCACATGCCATACAGGGGTCGAACGAGTGTATGGTGCGTATGATTTCGAGCGGCAGTCGGGGATCGATGACCGGAGTTCCGATAAGGGAGGCCTCGAAAGCCGAATGTTGTCCTTTGGTGTCGCGAGGAGAGGCGTTCCATGTAGTAGGAACGACCATTTGGTAATTGAAGACTTTTTTATCTTTAATGCCTACATAGTGGGCCAGTGCACCCCTCGGGGCTTCGGTGAGTCCTACACCTTGCGCTGCTTCCGGCCAAGTGTCTGGTTCCCATTTTATACCGTTGAACATACGGTAGTCTCCGTTCTTTATGTTTTGCAGTAAAGCCGTGTAAAACTCGGTTTGCCAGTCTGCCAATAAATTTGCTTCGATAGCTCGTGCCAAAGTACGCCCGGCTGTGGAGTACATCGCTTCGTAGGGGACATTCAGTTGCTTCAAACACCGTTGTGTGATTCCTTTATAGGCTTCGTTGCCCGATGCATGTCCTACGATATTACGGGCCAATGGCCCTGTTTCCATAGGCATACCTTTGTATCGGGGAGTTTTGATCCAACTGTAAGGCTGGTCTCTATCGAGGTATTCATAGGGTGGCGTAGCACCCGTGTAGTTCAGATGAGTTTCGCCGACCGACGGGTGAAGCCCCACATCTTTGCCTTGCGTATAAGAATACCACGAATTGTTGACAAATTCCAACAGCCCGTCCATAGCCCAGGGATCGAATTCGACGACTTTCGATAAGTCGCGACCGACGACAATACCCCTCGGACTTTTATAGGTCGACAGTTCCCCGTAGTTACCCATAGGGTAATCTCCATAGGCGATATAATTATGCAGCCCTCCGCCTATTTTCGTCCATTCGGGGTAATAGGAAAGTATGGCCAGAACATCTGGAAGGTAGACTTGGCGGACGAAGGTCTGCGTACGTTCAATGATTTGAGCGACATAATTCAATCGTTCCATGTTGAGGGCGTTGGGATCGTTTATGTTGACGGCGCAGGCCATACCCCCGACCAAGAAATTTGGGTGGGGATTTTTCCCTCCGAAAATGGTTTGGACTTTGACGATTTCTTTTTGAACTTCGAGCGCTTCGAGATAGTGAGCCAAAGCCACGAGATTCACTTCCGGCGGAAGTTTATAGGCCGGGTGTCCCCAATATCCGTTGGAGAAAATACTGAATTTGCTGGTCTCTATGAACGTGCGTATTTTCTTTTGTATTTCGACAAAATAACCGATGGAGTTTTTAGGCCATTCCGATAGGCTTTGCGCCACTTCGGCTGCCTTTCTGGGGTCGGCATTCAAGGCCGACATGACATCGACCCAGTCGAGAGCCTGTAATTGATAGAAGTGTGTAACGTGATCTTGTATGGTTACGGCCGATTGCATGAGGTTTCTCACCTGCTCGGCATTCGGCGGAATGACGATGTGTAGCGCATCTTCGACCGCCCTGACAGAACAGAGCGAATGTATGGAGGTACAGACTCCGCATACTCGGCCCACGTATGCCCAAACGTCGCGAGGATCGCGGTCCTTGACAATGATCTCGATTCCCCGTATCATCGTCCCGGTACTGAAAGCATCGGTGATGACACCGTTTTCTATATCGGCTTCCATGCGGAGGTGGCCCTCGATTCTCGTAATAGGGTCTACAACAATTCGTTTAGTCATAATTCGAATTTTTATCGGTTATCTTTATCTTTTTCCAGTTTATGAGCTTTTTGGTCGAGTCTTTTTTCTTCCCGTTCGATTTGATGTTCTTCTACGGCGAATTCTTCTTTATCGATATCGTCGTTGTCCATCTGATTTTTAATGAGTTTTCTTTTTTGTATGTTTGTCACGATGGCATGTGCGGTTACTCCCGCAGCGGCTACGGCTGTCAGTCCCAATCCTATTTGGTCGGCCGTCGCTTCGATGCCGAATCCTTTGATGTCGGGGAGGTGATGGTACATGGGTTCGGCGTCCCAGAATCCGGGTTCGGCGCATCCAATGCACCCGTGCCCCGATTGTATGGGGTAACTGACCCCTTCGTTCCATTTGATGACTGCGCACGAATTGAATGTATTCGGTCCTTTGCAACCCATTTTATATAGGCAGTATCCTTTTTTCGCATTTTCATCGTCGAAGGCTTCGACAAACAGTCCGGCATCGTAGGCGGGACGGCGATAACAAGTATCGTGGATACGCCGTCCGTAGAAAGAGACGGGTCTGCCCATATTATCCAATTCGGGTAACCGGTCGAAAGTCAATATGTAAGTGATAACTCCGGCCATGACGTCGGCGATAGGAGGGCAGCCCTGAACGTTAATGACCGGTTTACCAGAGATAATTTTATGTACGGGTTTCGTATCTGTCGGGTTTGGGTAAGCTCCTTGTATGCAACCGGAGGACGCGCAATTTCCCCATGCGATAATAGCACTCGCTCCGTGGGCAGCCTCGTCGAATACCTGTTTAGCGGAATGTCCGGCAATAGTGCAGTATCCCGGATTTCCCAGTGGAATCGAACCCTCCACAATCATGATGTATTTGCCCCAATTCTCTTTCATAGAACGGGTTCGGACTTCTTCTGCTTGGAAACCGCTGGCTGCCATGAGCGTGTCGGAATAGTCGAGAGAAATCATTTCAAGCAAAATTTGTCCGACAAGCGGGTGAGACGACCGTAGGAATGATTCGCTGCAACAAGTACACTCTTGAAAGTGAAACCAAAGAACCGGCTTGCGGGGTTTGGTTTGAAGTGCGTTGACAACTTGGGCTATACCGGTTTGGTGAAGGCCCAACATAGCTCCCATGATACCGCAGAATTTAAGGAATTGCCGACGGGTGTATCCTTTGGCTTTCAGCTCCTGATAGAAAGTTTGTTCTTTTTCCATTGTTTTCTTCCGATTTATGGTTTCAGCAAATGCGCGGTAATTGTTCTCCGCTCAGCATATCGAGAATCCGTGTTTGTCCTAAGGATAGTTTTAGAATTACTTCTGGGTGTCTGTCTTCGGTTACATGTCCTATTATCCGTGCGTTTTTCCCATGTATGTCACTTCGAATGATTTGTAGAGCCCGTTCGGCATACTCGTCCGGTAAAAAGACAAGCATGATTCCTTCGTTGGCGACATACAGAGGGTCTAAGCCTAACAGGTCGCATGCGGCGTTGACCGACGAGCTGATGGGTAATTCGTTCTCGTCTATGGCGATGGTTACGTTCGCACCCTCGGCTATTTCGTTTAGCGTGCTCGATAATCCCCCGCGTGTGGGATCCCGTAGTATATGTACATCGGGAACTCCGGCCAGTAGATTAGAGACGATTTGGGTGAGTGCCGCCGTATCGCTTTGGATAGAGGTCTCGAAACCTAAACTGTCTCGTGTGGAGAGAATACAGATTCCGTGATTCCCGATATCGCCGGTGACGATTACGGCATCTCCTTTCTTGATGCGGTGAAGTCCTATATCGATATTTTCGGGGACGATCCCGACTCCGGTCGTGTTGATGAAAATCTTGTCGCATTTGCCGTGTTCGACGACCTTGGTGTCTCCGGTGACGATAGAGACACCGGCTTTCCCGGCCGCTTTTCGCATGGTTTGTACGATCTGTTTCAATGTCTCTATGGGTAAGCCTTCTTCTAATATAAATCCTGCCGATAAATAGAGAGGAGTGGCTCCGCAACACAGTAAATCGTTTACGGTCCCGTTTATAGCCAAGTCTCCGATGTTTCCCCCGGGAAAGAACAATGGGTCTACGACGAACGAGTCGGTTGTGATAGCTATTCGGGCGGAAGGCAAATTCAATGTCGCTCCGTCATGAGCTTGTTCGAGCCATTTGTTTTGAAAGGCCGGATAGAAAATCTTTTCGATAAGACGGCTTGTCATTCGTCCTCCGCCGCCGTGGGCCATGACGATTCGGTCGTATTTTTGTGTCGGTGTGGGACAGTCGGGTAAATTCATATTTCGTTTTTTAGTTAGTTCTGTAACGATAAAAAGCAGAGCAAGCTCCTTCCGACGATACCATAGATGCCCCTAACGGGGTATCGGGGGTACAACGGTTGCCGAACAAGGGACACTTTTCGGGAGATATTTTCCCCTTCATGATTTCTCCTGCCCGACATGCGGAGGCTTGAATGCCCGGTTTTACTTTGCATAAAAAACGATTTCGAGCTTCGTATTGTTCATATTCGGGGCGTAGTCTCAATCCGCTGACGGGTATCTTTCCCAATCCCCTCCAATAGGCGTCATAGGGTGTGAAGAAACGCTCTGTCTTTTGTCGGGCCATTCTGTTCCCTTGTGTAGGTACGGCTCTTCGGTAAGCGTTTATGGTACGGTCGATGCCTTGTGCTTTCAACCGTATAACTTGATAAATGCCATATAATAAGTCGGCCGGTTCGAATCCGGTTACAGCGATGGGCAATTTCAATTTTTCGGCCAAGGCATCGTACTCTCGGAGCCCGGTAATCGAGCATACGTGTCCGGCTGCCAACAGTCCGTCTATTTTACATTCGGGGTCTTGGGCTAAAAACGATATGGCGGCGGGTATGGTGAACAAGGAGGTCAGCAAGGATAGATTGGTTATTTTTCGGGAGACGATTTCTTGCAACAACAAAGTGTATAGGGGTGTGGTCGTCTCGAATCCTATGGCGAAGAAGACGACTTGTTTTTCGGGATTTTCACTGGCTATCCGTAACGTATCGAGAGGAGAATAGACAATACGTATATCTTTTCCTTCGGCTTTGAGTTGTTGTAAACTTCCTTTTGTCCCGGGCACACGTACCATGTCTCCGAAGGTACAGAATATGGTTTGGGGATTCCGAGCTATTTCGATAGCTTGCGATATGGTATCTTCATGGGTGACGCATACCGGGCATCCCGGCCCGTGAATCATTTGTACCGTGTCGGGGAGTAATTCTTCGATTCGATACCGGGACAGGGCATAGGTTTGTCCCCCGCATACTTCCATGATTCGTATCGGGAACGTAGCTATTTGTCGGATTGCTTGGAGTAATGTCGTAAGATTACCGTTATCCCTGAATTGTTTTTCATACCACATGGTTGTCGGGATTAAGGTTATCTGCGAGGATCTTGAAATCCTCCAATGTAGCTTCTGCTTCTTCACTATCGAGACGGGTTATCGCCATGCCGGCGTGAGCCAAGATGAAATCGCCGGGCTCCGCGTCGACATATTGTATGCAGATGGATTTATGTATACCGCCGAAATCGACTGTCGCCATACGCAGGGAACAGGAAGTATCTATATCGAGAATTTTTCCGGGAATAGCTAAGCACATAGTTTGAGTAATAGTTTTGGTACGGATAATGAACAACTTTTACAATTGTATTGTTTAGAAAGAAATCTGAAAAAACTTTTGCAGATGAATCAATATCACATACATGTCAGAGGTCTTGTGCAAGGAGTAGGATTCCGTCCTTATGTATACCGCTTGGCTAATGAGATGGGATTACGTGGGTACGTGGATAATAGTAATGACGGAGTTCTTATCGTGTTGCAATCTACCTGTATTCAAAAGGAGAAATTCTTGAAGGCTTTGATAAAATCGGTTCCGGAGGTCGCTTCTATCGAACATATAGAAACAGTACAATGCCGTGTCTCGAAAAAATATGAAAGTTTCGATATTGCTCCCAGCCGTAGTTCTGGCGACGAAATCACACGTATAAGCCCCGATATAGCTATTTGCTCCGATTGTTTGAAAGACCGGAAACACCAGTTGCATCGCATGGGGTATCCCTTTATCAATTGTACGCATTGCGGGCCTCGTTTTTCCATTATCGAAAAATTACCTTACGATAGAGCCGTTACGACTATGAGCTCTTTTGGTATGTGCGATACGTGTCGGGAGGAGTATGCCGATGTAAATGATCGCCGTTTCCATGCACAACCCATCGCTTGTAACGAATGTGGCCCGCATTATACGCTGCGGGATTCCGAAGGGAATGAGGATACGGTTTATATCCGTATAGTTTCGCGAATATCCGATGTATTGTCGAATGGAGGTGTCGTCGCTTTGAAAAGTTTGGGCGGTTACAACCTCATCTGCGATGCCGATAATGAGCAGGCTGTCGCCCGAATACGGGAGTTGAAAGGTCGTTATGCCAAGCCTTTGGCTGTCATGTATCGGGACGAACGGGAGGTAATGGTCGATTTGAATCTTTCCGATGAGGAGCGAAAAGCGTTGAACTCGTGGAGGCGGCCTATCGTGCTGGCGGAGGAGAAAGTGCATAATGCGCCGTGGCTGAATGAGGGATATCGGTCTTTGGGAGTTCTATTACCTTATATGGCGATACATTATGATTTGTTTACAGAAGCTCCCGAATTGAGACGAATCGTGGTAACCAGTGGGAATATGGGGGGACGTCCTATCGTCATAGCAGATGAGGAGGCTCATGATTTGTTTGATTCCAAAGTCGATTCGGTCGTTTCGTACAATCGGGATATTTACAACCGGGTCGATGATTCTGTCGTACAGGAATATGACGGAGTTTGTCGTCCCATACGAAGGTCGCGGGGATATACTCCCGAACCATTACGCAACGTGCAGGCTACCGAAGGAATATTGGCTGTCGGGGCCGAACAGGTTTCCTGCTTTGCGATAGGGAAAAAAGAAGATATTTTATTGGGTCAACATATAGGCGAGTTGTCTTGCCGGGAAAACCTTTCTTTTTTTGAAGAATCGATTTCTCATTTTTCTCGAATGTTTCGATTCGAACCGAGGTGTGTGGTCTGTGACTTGCATCCCGACTATTTCGCTACGGCATGGGGTGAACGATATGCAGTCGAGAGGCATATACCTGTGTATCGGGTACAACATCACCATGCCCATGCCGTAGCTGTAATGGCCGAATATGCGCTCACCGGCGATGTATTGGCGTTATGTCTCGACGGAACCGGTTATGGCGATGATTGCACGATTTGGGGCGGAGAACTGATCCGGTGCTCTCGTACGGAATATAGGCGGTTATCGCACCATCTTTATTTGCCGATGCCGGGAGGCGATATTGCCGCTCGTGAACCGTGGAGAATGGCCGTATCGCTGTTGTACTCGTTGTATGGAGAGAATATGCCTTTACCCGACAATTTCGTAAAACGGGTAGGAGAGGACCGTATTAAATTGGTGAGTCGTATGATTGCCCGTCGTATCAATACTCCGTTAAGTTCCGGGGCAGGCCGGCTGTTCGATGCAGTCGCTTCTCTATTGGGTATAGCGGATTTCAATCGATATCGATCGGAAGCTCCTCAAAAGTTGGAACAGGTAGCCGACCGTTCTATCTTGAAAATTTATCCTTTCGACAAAGATAATCCTCTCGATTTTTCGTGGTTGGTGAAGGCTGTTTTGAACGATTTACAGAAAGGAGTTCCCCGCTCTGAGATAGCTTCGGCTTTTCATCGAACCTATGCGGCTATGTGGTGCGTTGAATTGGCGAAACAGGCTGTCCGGCAAAAGTTGTCGAGAGTCGTCCTGTGCGGGGGTGTTTTCCAAAATAAGTTGTTGGTCGATATTTTGATGCCCATGTTGAGACAGTTGGGGTTACAACCCTATTTGCCTGCTTCCGTCCCTTGTAACGATGCCGGTATTGCCGTGGGACAAATGGCCGTAACAGCTGCATGGATAGAACAATCGATGAACCATAATGATAAGAGGCATGCACGAGTTGTCGTTGGCTTGTAGCGTGGTGGAGCTGGTGGAAAAAGAGCTGGCACTACATGGTGGTGGTTCGGTTCGATGCATCGAGATAACTATTGGCGATTTATCGGGTGTGGATAATGATGCTTTTTTATTTTCATTGAATATGGTTTTGGAGAGAAGTGCGTTTGCCGGTGCTCGGGTAATGGTCGATCGGGTGAAACCGTTGGCGGTTTGCGGTGTTTGCGGTGAGTCGTTTTCACCGGTTTCGTTATATGCCTCGTGCCCGAAATGCGGAAGCTATAAAACACGGTTGGTTTCGGGACAAGAGTTTCGTCTTACCTCACTGATTGTAGAAACAGATAAGTAATAATATTAAAATTAAAAAGATATGTGTACGACTTGCGGTTGTGGCCATCAGGAGATGAGCCATGAAGAAATGCATCGTCTGGGAATTGCTCACGGACATGGGAAAACGGTTGATATTGCCGTAGAACAAGATATTTTAAGTGAGAATAATAGGATTGCCGGGCAGAATAGAAATATATGGAATACAACAGGTTGTTGGGCGATAAATTTGGTTAGTTCGCCGGGATCGGGTAAAACGACTTTACTCGAAAGCACTATTAAACGGCTGGGTGGAAGAGATTTTCATAAGATTGCCGTAATAGAGGGAGACCAGCATACCGACAATGATGCCGGACGTATTAGGAATTTGGGTATTCCAGCCATACAAATCAATACACACAATGGTTGTCACCTCGATGCCCGTATGGTATCGTCGGCGTTCGATGAATTGGCCGTGAAAGATACGTTGTTGTTTATAGAGAATGTAGGCAATTTGGTGTGTCCGGCCATGTTCGACTTGGGCGAAAATCTCCGAGTCGTTCTTCTCAGTGTGACCGAGGGAGACGATAAGCCGTTGAAGTATCCCTATATGTTTGCCGGTGCTGATATTTGTATAATCAACAAAATAGATTTGTTGCCTTATGTGGATAGCGATGTCGCCCGATTGAAAGATAATGCCTTGAAAATAAATCCTCAGTTGTGTTTTTTTGAAATTTCGGCGACCCGGGGTATGGGCATGGATGAGTGGTGCGAGTATTTGTTGGCTTGTTTTGAGAGAAAGGAGGAGAAATGAATTTTTTTGATGAGATGGCCGGGGTGTGGAATAAAACTTGTCGGTATGATACCGGGAGGATAGAAAAAGTGCTGTCTGTTTTACAATTGAAACAAGGCGATACGGTTCTCGACATAGGTACGGGAACGGGAGTTATGATACCTTTTATCCGGGAACAGGTAGGGCACTATGCTCCTATTGTGGCTGTGGACAGTTCTGAAAAGATGCTGAGGGAGGCTTCTTTGCGTTTTCCCAATGCAGGAGTTAGCTTTGTCCGGGCCGATGTGGAGCGGGATCGTTTGGGTGGACGTTTCAATGCTATTTTGCTGTATTCGGTGTTCCCTCATTTTCGTTATCCGGTAGATACGATTGCCCGCTTGGTAACCGATAATCTGTATTGTGGTGGTAGATTGTTGATTGCCCATTCCCAAAGTCGGGAACAATTAAATGAAATGCACAAACGTATATCGGATAAAGTTTTTGCCCGAAATTTATTACCGGTAGCGGAACAAGTCGCCCAGTTTACGGAGATAGGCTTGTCTGTGGCTTCGTTCGATGAAACCGATGAATACTATTATATCTTGTTACAGCGAGTCGGTAGGAAATTGGGTGCCTCGGTAGCCGATGCAATCTATTGACAGAGTTATCTTTTGGATGCTCTTAGAATTTCCCGTTTACCGTTCGGCGGGCCGGGTAACCGTTCTACCGTAAACCCGACAGATTGAAGCCTTCGTCTTATTTCCCCTTTCGCACAGTAGGTGCTCAGAATACCACCCGGAGACAAGTGACTGAAAATCTCCCGGAAAATTTTCTCGTCCCACATTTCGGGTTGCTTTTCGGGAGCGAACGCATCGAAATAAACCACGTCGTATATTCCTTCGAGAGAGGTTCGGGTGAGGTCGGCATGGCGTTTGTATAAGGTAAACAAGGGTGATATAGCGATCTTTTGATTCCATTCGCATTGATGTAAAAGAGCGAATATCGATTCTGAGCTTGGGGCTATGAGCGCCGGGTAGTTCAATTTTTCGGTTATGTCGGGGGAGAGAGGATATAGTTCGAAGGTGGTATAATTTATCCTTAATCCTTTTTCCTGTGATTCGAGAAATGTAAGAAATGTGTTTAATCCGGTTCCGAAACCTATTTCAAGGACATTGATTTCTTTTTTCCCAGAAGCTCGCAATGCAGAGTCGATGTATACATGCCGAGCTTCCGCCAAAGCCCCTTTGGTGGAGTGGTAATGTTCGTCCATTCTCGGCAAATAGAGAGTGGGGATACCATCTTCGGTTTGTTCTATAATCATATTATTTTGCATCTTGGTGAGGAATATTCGGGAACAAAAATAAAACAATCTTTTTATGTATGATATGAAATAAAAAATTAAGCCATGTGAAAATTTAAAATAAATGTAATATGATGTATATATACATTCTTCTACCTTTGCAATCTACAAAAGATATATCCGTTTTATCTTCTTGGTATTGAGTAGATAAGGATAAATCGAGAAAGAGGATACATTAAATAATTATATTATACACATTTATGAAAAATTCCTTTTTTAGCAGATTTACCCCTAAGGAACCCAAATTTTTCCCATTGTTGAAACAACTTTCCGAAGTGTTGGTTTCTTCTTCGGCTGTTTTGGTAGAGAGCATGCAACATGACAAGCCGGAGGAACGATCTTCCTATTATAAAAAAATTAAAGATTTAGAACGTGAAGGGGATAGATTGGCTCACTTGATTTTTGATGAATTAGGAACTACTTTTATTACTCCGTTTGACAGAGAGGATATACAGGCATTGGCTTCTCACATGGACGATGTCATCGATGGAATAAACAGTTGTGCGAAACGTATAGCGATTTATAATCCGCGACCTATCGGCGATAGCGGAAAGGAACTGAGTTTGTTGGTACAGAAAGAGGCGGATTATATCTGTAAAGCGATGGACGAGTTGGATACGTTTCGCAAGAATCCGGCTACATTGAGAGAATATTGTTCGAAATTACACGATATAGAGAATCAGGCAGACGATGTGTATGAACTGTTCATCACAAAGTTATTCGAGGAGGAGAAAGACTGTATCGAGATTATCAAGATAAAAGAGATCATGCAGATATTAGAGAAGACTACCGACTCGGCCGAGTATGTTGGAAAAATCCTGAGAACGTTGATTGTTAAGTACGCATAAATCCGTAAAGAGTTATGTTATGGAGTTATTGATAGTTATTATTGTACTGGCATTGCTGTTCGATTTTATCAACGGGTTTCATGATGCTGCCAATTCGATAGCGACAATCGTGTCGACAAAAGTCCTCACACCCTTTCAAGCGGTTTTGTGGGCTGCTTTCTTTAATTTTGTCGCGTTCTTTATTGCCAAATACATTATCGGTGGGTTTGGTATAGCCAATACCGTATCCAAGACCGTGGTAGAAGAGTTTATCACTCTGCCTATTATTTTGTCGGGTGTGATTGCCGCTATCGCATGGAATTTGATTACTTGGTGGAAAGGTATTCCGTCTTCTTCGTCGCATACACTTATCGGAGGATTTGCCGGTGCTGCCATTATGGCGAGTGGATTCGGGGCGATTCAGCTCAATATTATTCTCAAAATAGCCGCATTTATTTTCTTGGCTCCCTTTATAGGAATGGTCGTAGCGTTCGGATTTACGATATTGGTCCTTCATATTTGTCGCCGGGTTCAACCCCATAAGGCCGAAGTTTGGTTCAAGAAATTACAGTTGGTTTCTTCGGCGATGTTTAGTATCGGGCATGGTTTGAACGATTCCCAGAAAGTAATGGGTATTATTGCCGCCGCTATGATTGCCGCTCACTCGATGGGTTTAGGTATGGGTATAAACAGCATTGCCGATTTGCCCGATTGGGTTGCGTTTGCCTGCTTTACGGCCATATCGTTGGGGACGATGTCGGGAGGTTGGAAGATAGTAAAAACAATGGGAACGAAAATTACGAAGGTTACTCCGTTGGAGGGAGTGGTAGCCGAAACGGCAGGGGCGTTCACGCTTTATTTAACCGAAATTTTAAAGATTCCCGTAAGTACTACACATACCATTACCGGGGCTATTATCGGTGTGGGAGCGACCAAACGCTTGTCTGCGGTTCGTTGGGGTGTGACGAAAAGTCTTTTAGTCGCATGGATTCTTACGATTCCTGTCAGTGCGCTTTTGGCAGCAGGTATTTATATGGTCGTTACTTTCTTTTTAGGATAAGTTCGTTGTTACTAAAAAACGATATAATATATAAATTTGAAAGAAAAATAGTGAAATAATTTGTATTTTGTATTTAATGCCTTATATTTGTTGAAAATTTATAGTTAAGATTAATGATGGTTCTATTTTTACATCACAGTCACGTGCATTGTCCCTTTGGGGGATAGGGTGAGTCTGTATGTAAAAATAACATAGGAAAATGTTGTAGGCTTACCGGATTATGGTAAGCCTTTTTTATATGGATTTTACTTATTAAAAACATGAAGAATTATGCTGAGGATAGCTATTCAGTCGAAAGGGAGACTATATGAGGAGTCTATGGCTTTGTTAGAGGAGGCAGGTATCAAGATACCGGGAGGGAAGAGGACGTTGTTGGTTCCTGCACGAAACTTCCCCGTGGAAGTGTTGTTTCTAAGGGACGACGATATTCCTGAGTCTGTGGCTTCGGGGGTTGCCGATGTAGGAATCGTGGGATTGAACGAGGTCATGGAGAAGCGTTGCCCTGTGGGTATTTTGAAAAAGTTAGGCTTCGGGAAGTGTCGCCTTTCATTAGCTATACCCCAAAACATAGACTATCAAGATAGAAACTGGTTTTCGGGAAAGAAAATAGCGACGTCTTATCCCGGAATATTGTCAGATTATCTGCACAAGAACGGGATAGTTTCGGACATTCATGTAATTACCGGTTCGGTTGAGATAGCTCCCGGAATTAGATTGGCCGATGCCATATTCGATATTGTCAGTTCGGGCAGTACGTTGGTTAGCAATCGATTGAAAGAAGTTGAAACCGTCGTCGAATCGGAAGCTGTTCTCATAGGAACGGATTCTATTTCTCCCGAAAAGCGGGGAATACTGGACGAGCTGTTGTTTCGTTTCGATTCGGTACAAGCCGCAGATGATAAAAAGTATATTCTCATGAATGTCCCGCAAAAGAAGTTGAACGACGTGTTGTCAGTGTTACCGGGAATCAAAAGCCCCACGGTCATGCCTCTGGCAGATAAGGAGTGGTGTTCGGTGCATACGGTACTCGACGAAAAATGCTTTTGGGAGATTATTAATCGGCTGAAAACGGCAGGAGCCGAGGGTATATTGGTGTTGGATATTGAAAAGATGATTTTGTGATATGACAGTGACGGTTTGGAAATATCCGAAGCGGGACGAATGGAAGGTGATTATGGCTCGTCCGCAAATGGATTTAATCTCTTTATCTCGCACGGTGTCCGATATTTTAGAATCGGTACGATGCGAAGGAGATGATGCGTTGAGACGTTATGAGAAGCAATTCGATCGGGTTGTATTGGATGCATTGCAGGTGACGCCTGCCGAAATGGAAGAAGGGATCGCGGCTGTGCCCGAGTCTTTGAAAAAGGCGATAAGACAGGCTATCGACAACATTCGTAAGTTCCACGCCTCGCAGGCTATCGAAGTGAAAAAAGTAGAAACCACACCCGGTGTGTGGTGTTGGCAGAAGCCAGTGGGAATAGAAAAAGTAGGTCTTTATGTGCCGGGCGGTACAGCTCCGCTTTTTTCTACGGTACTGATGCTGGCTGTCCCGGCTCGTTTGGCGGGTTGTCATGAAATCGTGATGTGTACTCCTCCCGGAAAGGAGGGTAAGATAGCCCCCGCTATATTGTATGCGGCTCGTGAGACAGGGATAGACCGTATTTTTAAACTGGGAGGAGTGCAGGCCATAGGTGCTATGGCTTTTGGCACGGAGAGTGTTCCGCAGGTATATAAGATTTTTGGACCGGGAAATCGTTATGTAATGGCCGCTAAACAGCAAGTATCCGTGCAAGGTGTAGCTATCGATATGCCGGCAGGGCCTTCGGAAGTGATGATTGTAGCCGATTCGGGCGCCGATGTACGATTCCTTGCCGCCGATTTTTTGTCGCAGGCCGAGCATGGGGCTGACAGTCAGTCGATACTGCTGACTACCGATCGTAGAATAGCCGATTTGTTCCCGGCTGAGATCGAACGACAACTGGACCGATTGCCTCGGCGTGAATGGGTGGAGAAGTCTCTTTCTCACAGCTCGGTCGTCTTGTTGGAGCGAGAGACCGATTTGGCCGACTTTGTCAATGCGTATGCTCCCGAACACCTCATCGTGCATCGTACAGACGCCGAGGAGTGGGCTTCGGCAATCGTTAATGCTGGGTCGGTATTCTTAGGATATTATACCCCTGAAAGTGCCGGCGATTATGCTTCGGGGACGAATCACACGCTTCCGACCAGTGGGTATGCCAAATCGTATAGCGGGGTAAATCTCGATAGCTTCACCCGTAAAATTACTTTCCAGCAGATTTCGTCCGAAGGGTTGAAAAATCTTGGTCCGGTGATCGAGAAAATGGCGGAGGCCGAACGATTGGAGGCGCATAAAGAAGCTGTGACGGTGCGTTTGCAGTCTATTCATTCTTAAAAAGTGCAGTTATGAAAAAAATAGAACAATGGGTGCGTCCCAATATTCGACAATTAAAACCCTATTCTTCGGCTCGGAATGAATTTTCGGGAGAGGCTTCGGTATGGCTTGATGCCAATGAAAGCCCGTTTAATCTTCCGTATAATCGTTATCCCGATCCGTTGCAAAACGATTTGAAAGAGAAGTTGGCAAAACAACGGGGTGTAATGCCCGAAAACATTTTTCTCGGTGTGGGAAGTGACGAAGCGATAGATTTACTGTATCGTATCTTTTGTGAACCCGGACGGGATAATGCGGTTTCGATAACTCCTACCTACGGTATGTATAGAGTATGTGCCGACATTAACGGCGTGGAGTATCGCGAAGTCCCTTTGAAGAAAGACTTTTCGTTGGATTGCGATGCTATATTGCAAACTATCGACACTCATAGCAGATTGTTGTTTTTATGTTCGCCGAATAATCCTACCGGCAACGTCTTTCCTGCCATCGAGATCGAGCGATTGATAACTGCTTTTGACGGGATTGTGGTCGTGGACGAAGCCTATATAGATTTCTCGTCCCGGCCTTCGTGGATTCGCCGGTTGAACGAATTTCATAATTTGGTTGTGCTGCAAACCTTTTCGAAGGCATGGGGTAGTGCCGGAGTCCGTCTGGGAATGGCATTTGCTTCGCCTGATATCATCGGCTATTATAATCAAGTGAAATATCCGTATAACATCAGTGATTTGGTTCAGCGTTATGCGATGGAAATGCTCGACCGAGAGAACGAAGTCCGGCGGTGGGTTGATGAGATATTATCGGTTCGGTCGCGGTTTGTCGAGCGCCTGTCCGACATACCGATGGTAAAAACGGTTTATCCGAGTGATGCCAATTTTGTATTGGTGAAGATGGTGGAGTCCGAGAAGATATATTTACGACTGGTTACCGATGGAATCGTCGTTCGTAATCGCTCAAAAGTTGCTTTATGCGGCGATTGTCTGCGTATCACTATCGGGACAGATCGGGAAATGAATGTTTTATTGGAAACATTGAAAAGTTACAGCTAAATTCGAGAGTTATGAAAAGAGTTCTTTTTATCGACCGGGACGGAACATTGGTAGTAGAACCTCCTGTGGATAAACAAGTCGATTCGCTTGAAAAATTGGAATTTGTGCCCAAAGTGTTTCAGAGTCTTGCTTATGTGGCTACTCGTCTCGATTTCGAGTGGGTGATGGTGACCAATCAAGATGGTATGGGCACGTCTTCGTTTCCGGCAGAGAATTTTTGGACGGTGCAGCGTAAAATTATACAGGCTTTCGCCAACGAGGGTATTCGCTTCGACGAGGTTTGCATAGACTCCTCGTTTCCCGAAGAGAACCTTCCGACCCGTAAACCGGGTACGGCTATGCTTTCTCGATACCAGTCGGGAGAGTATGATTTGGAACATTCCTATGTTATAGGCGATCGAATGACCGATGTACAACTGGCCGCCAATCTCGGTTGTAAAGCGATTTATTTCGCTTTGCCTGAGCGGGGTGTGGCTGAATTGGACGCTGAGGGACTTTCATCGGTCTGCGAAGCGGTGACCGATGACTGGTGGAAAATCGCCGAGATTTTATGTGCCGGAACTCGTCGGGTTATTATCGACCGGCGTACCTCCGAGACCGATATTTGCGTTACGCTGAATCTCGATGGGACGGGGCGAACCGAGGTGCATACCGGGTTGGGATTCTTCGATCACATGCTGGACCAGTTAGGACGGCATGCCGGAGTCGATTTGTCTGTGTTCGTGACTGGGGATTTGCAGGTGGACGAACATCATACGATAGAGGATACGGCGATAGCTTTGGGTGAGGCCTTTGCTCGGGCGTTGGGAGACAAACGGGGTATAGGTCGGTATGGCTTTTCTTTGCCTATGGACGACTGCTTATGCAGGGTCGCCCTCGATTTCGGGGGACGGCCGTGGTTGGTGTGGAATGCAACTTTCCACCGTGAGAAGATCGGCGATATGCCTACCGAGATGTTCTACCATTTTTTTAAGTCGTTCAGTGATGCGGCTCGTATGAATTTGAATATTCAAGCGGAAGGTACGAATGAACATCATAAAATAGAAGGGATTTTCAAAGCATTGGCGCGAGCTTTACGAATGGCAGTGAAACGGGATATTACCGACCGTGAATTGCCTTCGACAAAAGGTGTTTTGTGAATCGGGGAGCAAATCCTGAGATTTTGAAATGGGGGCAGGGTTAAACAAAATGATAGGTGATCCTTGTATTTTTGTAAGATTGATTTTTGTAATAAAGTTTATTTGTTACTTTTGCATTGTATTCGTAAAGGCGAATAGAAATAAGGAATCGAGTAAATGTCTAAAAATTATAACCCTATGAGAAAGAATTGGATTTGGGGATTATCCCTTTTGTTAATCGGTGGTATGGCATCGTGTAAGTCGAGCCAAAGTGCCTATAAGGCTGCTTATGAGAAGGCCCAAGAGAAGAAGATAGAAGAGCCTGTTACAACCGGAACTACACCCGTGGTGACAACCCCTTCGACGACAACAACGACGACAACAACGACGACAACGAATACGGCTCCTATTCGGGAACAGAGTGAGAAAATAAACGCTGTCGACGGGAACGATGCTTTGTTGAAGAGTTATAATGTAATCGTGGGGAGCTTCCGTCAGCGACTCAATGCACAGAGCCTTTGCGAGCGTTTGCGTGCCGACGGCTATCCTGCCGTATTGGCTCAGAATGCACAAGGTATGTATCGTGTCGTAGCTTGTTCGTTCGACGACAGGGCTACTGCCGTACAAGCCCGCGAAGGATTGCAGGCTAAGTACCCTCAGTTTACCGATGCTTGGTTCTTGATTAACAAGTAGAAAATTGTTCAAGTAGTTTATACGGGGCTGTTCCAAGCGGTTGGGACAGCCTTTTTTATGTTCTGGACAGACTGGTAAGAGACTTCTGTGGCTCGTCTGCTCTTCCGTTTATTTAAATACCAAGTATTTGCGGGCGAAGAAGTTCCATAAGTAGACCATAGCGGCAGCAACGATTTTGGAGAACATGTAGTGTGTGCCGATACAGTCGGTGAAGAGCCAGATGAGAAGGTCGTTGAACCCTAACCCCACGACTCCTATTGCGGCAAAGAAAAGGAACTCGACAATGCGGTTTCTAAATTTCGAATTGTTGAATACCCAAATGCAACTGATGATGTAGTTGATGACCAACCCGGCTATGAACGAGAGGGTCGCCGAGAGGAGATAATGCAGTCCGGCGTATTCGGTGAGGATATACAATAGTCCGAAGTCTACGATAAAGGCGAATCCTCCGACAAAGAAGTATCGCACGAATTGGATAAGGAGATTATCGGATGCTCCGTAGAAGATTTTTTTGAATTTATGGGTCGGGTTCATTTGCTTTCGTGATATTCTTCTTCTGTATTTACCGACCATACCTCGCTTTTATCGTTATTCCCGGTGGCGATGTGATCGACGGCGACCATAGCGGTCATCATGGAATGATCCATGTTGTTGTACCGATGTTGCCCGTTGCGGCCTATGCACCAAAGGTTTTCTATTTTGTTCAAGAAATCTTTTACCTTATCGAGTTCGTAATAGCTGCCGAAATAAGAGGGGTAGGCTTTTTTGACTTTTATGCGTACCGAATCCAAGACATCGTCGGGATCGATGATCCCTATTTGGGTCAGCTCACCGATAGCCATTTGCGTGAAGTCCTTATCGGACATTTTCCAAAAGTCGTCGCCCTCGGTACAGAAGTATTCTAACCCTATCCATATCGTATTTTCGTAGTCTTTTACCAAATAGGGCGACCAGTTGTTGAATATTTGCAGACGGCCTATTCGCACATCGCGTTCCTGTATGTAAATCCATGTGTCGGGGATGCGATCGGCGAAAGTTTTTATTTTTGTTCGATTTTTTATGGATAGTTTTTTCATCAATAGTCCCACCGTGATAAAATCGCGGTAAGGCAGTTCTTCGGCAATGCGTTTCACATCGTCGGGTACATCGATTCCCCGGATAGATTGTATGAGGTCTTTTAACGGGAGGGACGAAAGGAAATAGTCGCAGGGTACTTCCCTCCGTTCGCCCGAAGGTGTATCGACTGTGACGCTCGTTACCCGATTTCCTTCGATGTGAATCTCTTTGACCGGGGTTTCCGTGATGACCTCGCCTCCTTTTTCAGATACTTCGCCGGCCACAGTTTCCCAAAGTTGTCCGGGACCGAGTTTGGGATAGACGAATTGCTCGATGAGCGAGGTTTCCACCTCTTTGAGGTTTTCCTTTTTGGAGAAACTTTTTTTGAGCATGTCTTTGAGTATGGCGAATACCGACAGTCCTTTTACTCGCTGTGCACCCCAGTCGGCTCCCAGTTTCGAGGGGTGTACGCCCCAGACTTTTTCGGTGTAGTCCTCGAAGAACATTCTGTAAAGCGGTTTGCCGAACCGGTTGATGTAGAAGTTTTCCAACGATGTTTCGGGCTTTTTAAAGAATACCGACCATACGTATCCGCAACCGGCTTCGATGGTGCGGAAAAGGCCCATGTTGGTGAACGTTTTCAGTTTGAGCGATATGGGATAGTCGAAAAACTTATGCAGGTAGAATATGCGGGATATGCGGTTTCTTACGAGCATCACGCGGTCGGTCTTTTCAGGATCGGGACCTTTTGGGGCAAATTCTTTGCCGGTGGTTCCCAGCAACCTGTCATCGAGAGAGGGGGCGCCTTGTAACGGCATGATTTCGTTCCACCACTTGGTAACTCGTTGGCTTTTGGAGAAGAAACGATGTCCTCCTATATCCATGCGGTTACCTTGATATCGAACTGTTTTGGAAATACCGCCTATGTCACCGGACTCCTCGAATACGACAGGGTGAATGTCTGTATGTTTGAGTAGCTCGTAGGCTCCGGTGAGCCCTGCGGGACCGGCTCCGGCGATGACGGCTTGCTTTTTATTTTTATCGATTGTATTCATATCTGTCGATTGAAATTGAAAGGATCGCTTCCCGGCTCTAAGGTAGCGTATTTTTTCCATCTTGCCGTTGGGATTGAGAAAGTTTTTTCTTGGCGGCCTCTCTGTCGAATTTTAATAGATAGGTATCCGGGTTGGGTACATGGGAAGCGACGAAGAAAAGGTCGTCGTTCTTTTGTATCGCCGGGTAAAGGTATCGGGGGGTAGAGCTGTATCCGAGCTGGTCGAGAATGACATATTCCACCCCGTCGTCGAGCATTTTCTGTATTACAGCGCGGTCGTCTTGTGAATAGGCGTAGCCGGCGACTCGTGTCCCTGAAAACATGTAGAGTAATTCTCCTTTTCGGGAGGCTACTACGGTTTCGGGCGAAACATGTTCTTTTAACACGAGACCCAATCGAAAAAAGTTTTGATAGGCCGGCGGGAACGGCATTTTGTTCATGGCGTGTAACTCCTGTATGTTTCCTATGCCGGTGAGCAATAAAAGGGAGAGTACCCACGGGGAGAAAGTATATTTTAATTTGAAACGATGGATCGTATCCGTCGCCACGGCGTAGATGCCTACGAGTAATCCCATATTCATGAAGGGAATAAGTGTGGTAATGTAGCGGTTTTCACTGGGGGTACTGAAAATGGAAACGAGTCCGAAAGTGAAAACGGTGTAACCGATGAGTACCCAACGGTACTTCCCGAAAGCCCAAAAACCGCGTATGATGAGAAAAATGAGCAGTATCGCTATGATCCACATGAAAAATCCGGCGGAAACTTCGGCGGAGTAATTGACTTTAAAATAGGGGATTACCGAGTTGGGCAGGGCTTTGGAAACCAGCATACCGAGCGTTTCGAAAAAGCGGTCGATAATACCGCTCAGATCGAGCGATCCGTCTTCGGGTCTCCACGGATTTACTTGTGCAATGGACTCGAAATAACGGCTTTGCCCGATACCTAACGATTTATTTCTCCATATCCACGGGAGACAACCGATGATGAATCCGGCGACTGTGCTTGCCGCTTCTTTCCACTTTTTCGTACAGAGAAAAAAGAGCACGACGGCGGCGAATAGAGCAACTCCTTGTGTACGAATGTGGTAGCAGAGTATGACCATGACTAACATGCCGTAGAAAGAAAGGTCTTTATAGAATGGCTTTTCTTTCTTCATATTCGCTAAGAGGAAAATGGCCGCGGTTGAAACGAAAAAGCAAGACATCTCGCTCATCATCATCGTGGAGAAGTGAAGTACCCGATCGCTCAGAATGGCGGCGCAGGCTCCTACTAGTGCAAGGCTTTCGGGTATTTTGCGTTTGATCATAAAAAAGAACAGTAACAAAGCTCCGCCTAAAAGGAAAAGCCCGTTGAGTATTTTTTGAGCTATGATGCTGTCGGTAAAAAATCTTAGCGGGGTCATCAATAAAGGATATCCCGGGGGAAAGGCATTGGTGGGGTGAGGGGTGGGAGCCGATATATCGGCATAACCTTGTCCAGAAGCGAGAGACGAGGCAAATGTATAGTACCGGCAGTTGTCCCCGTTTATATCTATTTTTTCATTAAAAATGTAAACGTAGGCACATGCCCATACGATGATCAACAACCCTATATAAATGGCTCGGTTTTTCTGGATCTTCATAATTATCGATATGTTATTATAAAAATATTAAAACAAAAATAATCTATTTTTTATATGGAATGAAATTTTTTGCCATATTTCAATCTTTTCGTGAGGGGGGATTCGCTTATTCTTTTTAGTGGCGAGAAGAACGAACCGTTCGGGCTGCTGTTTTTATTAACCCCTTCGTCCTTGCGGACACCTCCCCTATATTTTGCGGTGCAAAACACAGAGGAGGAGATTGAGAGTAACCCTCCGCTCATTGCAGTGCGATACCCCCGCATACGGGGCACGGCAAGGGGAGAAGGTTGAATACTAATGATTTTCTTTCCCAGTCAAAGAAAGTCCTTGTTACATTAATTCGCTTTATTTGTTCATTCTTCTCAACAGCGAGAAGAACGAACCAAGAAGCGCCGCCGCTGTTATCGGGCTTTTGGGTTCGTCGCTATGGTCGCCGTCGGGGTCTGCGGAACTCGCTCCGCTCGGACAGTCCTCGCCCTTTTTCCTCCGTCTTCCTTGCGACTTCACCGCCCGATAAAGGCGGGGATTTAATTCGTGCTTTTGACGGTCTTGAATCTTTTTGTTGATACGACATGACGTTTCGCTCCATATTTTGCATTAGCAAAACACAGAGGAGACGAGAAAATGGCTCGTTATGTTATGAGGTATGGTAGGGGAGAAGGGAGACTTCCAGTTTCTGCTCATCGAAATCGAGAGGGAAAAAGAGGGGATTAGGTTCACCCTCCACCTGTCGGATTTATTCTCTTCTGTTGCAATCGAAGGAGGATCGATGGAATCCGGGTGCAGGTTCTCCAATGGGATTACCGGCAGGAGTGCCGCACCAGATGCTCCCGGATAGGGGCGATAAGGGCTGCGGGGTGTGCGCGGAGATTTCGGACCCGGCTGTCGTGTAGTCTTCTTGCAGGTCCTTATCGGCTTCGTGAGCGGAGGCCGGTTGCACGGATTCTTTTTCTTCGGCCTCGTGCGTTTCGGTTTTCCTTCTGAGAGCTTCCCGACGGCAGGCTTCGAAACGTTCGCGCTCTTCCCGTTCCTCGTGTGTGTCGAAGATTTCTTCGTGGTCGACGAGGAACTGGGTGGACTCGATGTCGTATAGTCCGGCTTTTCGGAAGAGTTGGTTGCGTTTCTGGTAGTGCCAAGCGAGAGTTCCTTCGGCCAGCATTTTCTTCTTGTCGTTTCGGGGTCGTTTTCGTTCTTGGGAATGTCTTTCGAGCTTGTCGATACAACGAATGACGGCGAGCATGGTCAGTCTGTCCCGACGGGGGTCGAGTTCGAGGAGAATCTTGTAGTATTTGATGAGCGCTACTTGTCGGTAGTTCTCGATTTCACCTCTCAGGTCTATGGTTGTTTCGAATCTTGTATCTATCATCGCTCGTTTGATTTTTTTGCGAAGGTAGGATAGGGGGATAGTGGAATTATGGCATGATTATACTTTTATTCGTTTATTTTTCTCAACAGCGAGAAGAATGAACCCGGAAGGGCTGTCTTAGTTATCCATGTACTTTTTTTATTAACCCCTCCGTCCTTGCGGACACCTCCCCTATATTCCCTTATGGAAACACCCCGCAATGCTATGGGGCAGGGGAGAGGTTAAAGCGGTTCTTTTGCAGTCTAAGCAAAGGAGGGGTATAATATTCTTATTATTGAACTCGACGAGGTGTTAGATTTGAAAGGGGGAAAATAAAAAAGGACTGTAATATACAGTCCTTGTGTAGTTGCGGGAGCCGGATTCGAACCGACGACCTTTGGGTTATGAGCCCAACGAGCTACCACTGCTCCACCCCGCGATGTTTGTGAGTGCAAAGGTATGGATAATTTTTTAAATAGCAAATATTTTGAAGAGAAATATATATAGTTTGTTCTTGGAGTTTATTTAAGTTATTGAATGACAGAAAATTATTTTATTGTTAAAAATGTAAATACCGTGGTATGAAGGAAAAACGGGGTGCATACTTTGGTATTTCATGATAAAAATGTGTAATTTCGCACAAGTTTTGTACAGATGTGCAGATAGATGAATTAGGATTATGGTTCGTACACGAGAATTGCTTATCGATGTTGCCCGTCAGTTGTTTGCCCGTCAGGGTGTGGCCGCTACGACGATGAACGATATAGCCGAGGCGTCGGGAAAGGGTCGCCGTACGATTTATACCTATTTCAAGAATAAGAATGAGATTTATTGGGCCGTCGTGGAAGCCGAATCGAAGCATTTATACGCTCGGTTGGAGGGGCTTACAAACCGGGATTTGCCTCCCGAAGAGAAGTTGCTCAACTATATCAATATCCGTTTGGAGGCTGTGAAAGAAGCTGTCGTGCGTAACGGGACATTGCGAGCGGAGTTTTTCAGGGATATTTGGAAAGTGGAGAAGGCCCGGAGGAGTATAGACTTGCGAGAAGTGGCCTTGTTGCGGAGCATATTGAGCGAGGGCGTGGAGCAAGGTGTATTTCATATTCCTAATGTGACGGCTACCGCTTCGGTGCTTCATTATGCGCTTCGGGGGCTGGACGTCCCTTATATCCGCAATAATTTTTCGGAATCGGGAATAGACCGATCGAGATTGAAGGATTATATATTGGATTTTATTTTATACGGAATAAAACGATAGAAATATGAACCAAAGGGACGAGGCGCATGTCTTGTCCCTGTATTATGAAAAAAAGAGTTATGAAATTACTTGAAGGAAAAGTCGCTGTGATTACCGGCGCAGCACGGGGCATAGGAAAGGCTATCGCCCTGAAATTCGCTTCGGAAGGAGCTGATATCGCATTTACGGATCTTGTTATCGACGAGAACGGTAAAGCTACCGAAAAAGAGATTGCCGCTTTTGGCGTGAGAGCCAAAGGGTATGCTTCGAACGCAGCTAATTTCGAAGAGGCTCACAAGGTGGTGGAAGAAATTGTAAAGGATTTCGGCCGTATCGATGTTTTGGTGAATAACGCAGGTATCACTCGTGACGGTTTGATGATGCGCATGACGGAGCAGCAATGGGATATGGTTCTTACCGTGAACTTGAAATCGGCATTTAATTTTATCCATGCCGTAACTCCTATTATGATGAAACAGAAATGCGGGAGTATTATAAATATGGCTTCGGTCGTCGGTGTATCGGGTAATGCCGGACAGTGTAATTACTCGGCTTCGAAAGCCGGTATGATAGGTTTGGCGAAGTCCATCGCCAAAGAGCTGGGCTCTCGCGGCGTGCGTGCCAATGCTATCGCTCCGGGTTTTATCATTACCGATATGACAGCGGCTCTTTCGGACGAAGTGAAAGCCGAATGGGCTAAACAAATTCCTTTGCGTCGAGGCGGTACGCCCGAAGATGTGGCTAATGTAGCTACTTTCCTTGCCTCGGATTTGTCGTCGTATGTAACGGGACAGGTTATCCACTGCTGCGGCGGTATGAATATGTAATCGGGTCTGCACGACAAGATATATATAGTACAGGGGCTATATCTGAATGATATAGCCCCTGTATTGTTCCTATATTTATTTCCCGGCGGCGTTTACCGAGCCGCTGTTGATCGAGTTGTTGATTCGTTGTTGTCCGGCTTCGTGTTTCCGTCCCCAATTGATATTCCAACTTATGTCGAGAGTTAGGAGTTGTTTAATCATATTGGTTGTCGTTTCTCTGTAATATCCCGCATAGCGGTTCCAGTTTTCGGATTTTACTTTGTAATTGTTGATGAAGGGATCGAGAACCATGATCCCGAAGTTCCAGTCTTTGTAGGCATAGGATAGTTTAATTCCGTGTACATTTTCACCTCCTGTGAGGGTTTCTCCCCAAAATCGATTGAAATTGGTTTGGAGTATGCCGTTGAGCGTAAATCCCCAATGGGAAATATCGATACTGGCATCGATGAAAAAATTGTTGTAGGTATGTGTGTAGGTATTTCCTCGCATCCAGTATCTATGCCAACCCGGGGCAGCACTGAGGGTGAGCCAGCCGGGAATGACATTGATGCGTGTGTTGAGGTAGAATCGTAATTCTTCGGCATTCTTTTGATTGTCTACCCGGCTGAGTATTTTGTCCCCGACCCAGTATTTTTCGGGCATGATCGCACCGGGAGCATGGGTATAGAATGCGCCGAGTTTTCCGTAAAATATTCCTCGGTTGTATTGGTATTGCAGTTCGTATTTATAGGTAGCATAGGGTTTTACATCGGGGTTACCGGTCGATTGTTGAATCCCGTCTATGTCTTGAACGACCGGGCTGAGCATGTCGAGGGTGATTACGCTGCCCATGCGGACAAAGTTGAATCGTAGGGAGGAATAGTCGTCGATGGTATATCGGGCCGTGAACCGGGGACGCCAAATGGAGTAGGTGTGGGACTGCCTGTTTTGTGGCGCATAGTGATAGAGGCTGTATCCGAGTCCGACCGACCCATCGAAATGGTTCCCGAGGCGTAACCAGTATTCGCCGAAAATATAGCTGTTGCCTTGATTCATGCGATCGATGGTATTTTGTTCGACATACTTGTTTTGTATCCATGACTGCGTGTGCCGTATTCCGGCGGTAAGCCGGCTGTTTTTCCAAGTTTTTTCGTAATCGACTTCGCCGAGTACCGAGAATGTTTTCCCTTTGATGAGGTTATCGATGTTTACCATAGGGGCGTCCGTGGCTAAATCGTTTTCATTGTAAAGTCTGTGACTGTGCGATGTTTCATAGCTGGTCACGAGATTTGCCATGATGAGTTGGTCTTTTTTCAAATTATTTTGGTAGTAGAGGTTGAGCGAAGGATGTAAAGATATGTATTCCGTGCGGTCGTACATGTTGTTTTCGATTCCTCCGGGACGCTCGTCGGTCAAAATGCCTTTGTATTTGTTTTTATAATTGTTATTATTGAAATTGAGCGAGGCATTGAACATTTGTTTTTGAGGGTCGAGGAAGTTGTAGTTCAGTGTGTGTCCGTTGTGCCAAGCCTCGAACCCGCTTCCTTTTTGGCTTTGCTCGGTGCGGACATACCGGGAACCATCGGCAAGTTCGTATCTTTCTGTATTGCTACGACCCATTTCCAGATTCCAGCGTGGTGCGAACCACCCGGAATAGGAGAATTCTGATTTGCCGGTGTTGACTTTGACCGAAGTCCAATATTGTCCCCACCCTCGGTTTAGCGAAGGTGTAAAATTCCCCATGAAACTACCACCCGAAGTGGGCGTTTTAATGATGAAGTCGAGTACGGCTCCTGCCTCGCCATAACGTATTCCCGGATTATCGATGTATTCTACCCGTATGATTTGCTCGGGAGAAATGCCTTGTATTTCTTTTTCCGTGACCGGACGTCCGTTGATACGCAGGCTTAATTCGCTTTTATCGGTCAACGATATACTATTGTCGGTGGGGTTGATGACGATACCCGGTATTTGCAGTTTTTGCAGTAATTGCAATCCGTTTTTCGATTGTTTTATCTGTTGGGCATTGGGGAAAAGCAGATTGCGATCGGCTTTACGTACCCAAGCGGAGGCTTCTACGGTTACTTCGTCGAGTTCTATGTGATCTATCGAGGCTTCTATGGAGTCGATGTCGATTCCCGTTGTGTCGGCATAAACTACTTCTATCGTATCGTTGTCGGTTGCGGGATGCGCTTTTGTCGTGGAAAAGACCGCTAATATACCTGCAAGGAGGAGTACTTTTTTTATCATTGTATGTGTCGTTTTCTAATAGAGACGTAATTTCTCTACATTCGGTTGCAAAAAAACTGTGCAAAAATAAATTTTTTTTATCGTCCAGTCTTTGGTTATAAGTTTTTCTATATATTTTAATAGGGGGCTCGGTCGGGGCAAGAGAAGTGAAGGTAAGGTAAGCTACGATTCGATAGGAAAAACGAAAAGTTCGTTTTGTCTTTTTTGGGCTTGCGCTATTTTGCAAGGCTTGCGAAAAAATAGGCGGGGTCTTGATATATCCAAGCACATTTGTTTCTGCGCTCGGTTTGTGCTATTTTTGCACAAGATTGAAATTTGTGTAGATTATGGAAGTCCTTTACGAAGACAATCATCTGATTATTGTCAATAAGAATTGCTCTGAGATCGTGCAAGGCGATAAGACGGGAGATACTCCGTTGAGCGAGATGTTGAAGGCGTGGTTGAAAGAGAAATATAATAAGCCGGGTAATGTCTTTGTGGGAGTAACTCATCGGCTCGACCGTCCGGTGAGTGGGTTGGTAGTGTTTGCCAAGACGAGCAAGGCACTGGCGAGATTGAACGATATGTTTCGTAACGGCGAGGTAAAGAAAAGTTATTGGGCTATCGTGAAACGAGCTCCTGAAAAGGAGAGCGACGAACTCGTACATTATTTGGTCAGAAACGAGAAGAGTAACAAGTCGGTAGCGTACGACCGGGAGAAACCGGGTGCGAAACGTGCTGTATTGGATTATAAGATTTTGGCTCGGGGCGATCGTTATACCTTGTTGGAAGTGGATTTGAAAACAGGCCGGCATCATCAGATCCGCTGTCAGCTTGCCAAGATAGGCTCGCCTATCAAGGGGGATTTGAAGTACGGAGCGGAGCGTTCCAATCCCGATGGGGGGATTTCGTTACATGCCCGTCATATCGAGTTTGTCCACCCGGTTTCGAAGGAGCTTGTGAGCGTGACGGCTCCTGTCCCGTCCGATAATTTGTGGCAGGCATTCGAAAAAATGGTGGAAGGAAAATAGAACGTGCTTTTCAGTACCCGAAAGAAATCTTTACTTTTTTCCTTTTTATCTTTTCGTTTTTGAGGCGGGCGAGTGTTTCGTGCGCTTTGTCGCGAGTTACAGCGACATAGCTGTAATGGTCTTTAATCTCGATGAGCCCTATCTCGTCGGCTGCGAGCTTTCCTTTCTGAGTGAGGAATCCCACGATGTCTCCTTTGCTTATTTTTTCTTTTTTCCCGGCTGCGAAATGGAATGTGGCCATTGGCGGAGTTTGCAGGAAGTTGGCTTTCGGGTCGATTCGGAAGTCGGTCGCCTCGGTTGCGTATTCGGGCATTTGTTCTGTGGGGCCGAGAATGATAAATGCTTCTCCTTCGGCATGCATGCGGGCGGTACGTCCGTTGCGGTGCGTGAAACTTTCGAAGTCGACGGGCAGGTGGTAATGTACGATGTATTTGACTTCGGGAATGTCGAGCCCCCGTGCGGCCAGATCGGTAGAGATACAGATGTAACTGCTGTGGTTGCGGAATTTGCAAAGCGCCCTCTCTCGGTCGGCTTGTTCCATGCCGCCGTGGAAGGCTTCGGCGATAATGCCCCGGTCGGTGAGGAACTGCCGTACACGGTCTACGCTTTCACGTTGGTTGCAAAAGATGAGGGTGAGTCCCGGTTTGAGGTTGTGTAATAGGGCAAGCAGCGTTTCCAATTTGTCTTTTATCGGCGAGTCGATTCGGTAGAGCGATAGTCTGTCGGTCGGCGTAGTCTCGTTGTCTTTCCGTGAACCGAGGAAATTGAGCTTTACCGGTTTTTTCAAATCAGTGAAGGCCGGTAGAGATTCACTGTCGGTTGCCGAGGTGAGAATCTTTTTCTTTACGTTTTTCAAGGGAGCGATGATTTCTTGCATTTCGTCCTGAAAGCCTAAGGCGAGGCATTTGTCGAATTCATCGAGGACGAGGGTATCGAGCGTTTCGAGTACGATTCGTCCCCGGCGTATATGGTCGGCGATTCTTCCGGGAGTTCCCACGATAAGAGCGGGAGCTACGGCGAGCGATTTACTTTCTTCCCGTACGGAGTGGCCGCCGTAACAGCAAACTATTTTTATACCTGCGGCGATTTTACGCAATACGTTGTCGATTTGTAAAGCGAGCTCGCGGGAGGGAACGATGACGAGCGCTTGCACTCCGGCAATTTTGGGGGAGATTCGAGACAGTACGGGCAGAAGGAATGCTAATGTTTTTCCCGAGCCTGTGGGTGAGAGCAGTATAATGTCGTTTGGCCGTGTAGCCGTTTCGAGCATTTGCTTCTGCATGCCGTTCAGTGAGTCGATATTCAAGTTGCGACACGCTTTGTCGATAAGGGCCGATGTTTCTTTCATGTCTGCAAAGATAATGTAAGCCGAGGGTCGAAGCAAATTTATTTGTTTATGTCGGAATTCTGACTTTTGGTGTTGTACAAAGAACGAGAAAAATAAAGCGCATCGATTTGCTTTTACAATGGAGAATCGGATTGAAAAATAATTTGAAAAAAATGACGATCCAATAAAGTACAAGTATATTTATATTTGAAATAATGTTAAATGTGTTAGAATTGTGTTTGAAAATTATGTTGTATAACAGAAAATTCATACATTTGCAATGTGTTTTTCATAGTATTAGATTAAGATTAAGGTTAACAAAGATTGGTTGTCGTGAGACAATCAATTTTTTTTTTGCCTATTCATTATTTCATATTGTTTGATAGCCCCTTTATTTTACAACGGTAATAAATACTCCTAACTATTTTCTAACCCCTCCGTCACTACGTGCCACCTCCCCTATATTTTGTACGACAAAACACCCTGTAAGGCTACGGGACACGGCAGGGGGAGAGTATGATACCCGATTGTTGCTGTTTTTTTAACCTTTCCGTCGTTTCAACCCCCTCGCCCTGCGGGCACTCCCCCTATATTCCCTAACGGAGACACAGGGGGAGAGGATTGGAAGTGGCGTTTCAGTTTCGGTATAAGGATACATTGTGCACACCTCCCCTATGTTTTGCATTGCAAAACATAGGGGAGGTGTCCGAAAGCCGGAGGGGGTGGAAAATATTATATTTCAATCGTATATGTTTTTGAATTTGCAGCTCGTTTATTTTTTTAGATGGCTTATGTGGGCAGTATATTCAACCGGTTTTATTTAAAGTGTGTTTTCCTTCTCTTATTTTAATTACAGTAGTTCATTTTGACGCAGAGGGACATATGGGGATTTAGATTTCTATACTTGCCCTGTATCGGCTGTGGGGGGAAACCGGAGTGAGTGCGAGGTATCCGCGCAGGAGCTTCCCGTCGGTTATGCGGGGTGGATTTGTTTTTAGTCGGGCGACGTGGTCGTTGTGGAGTTCTCCCGGTTTGGGATAATAGTCTACACGGTATCGCCCTTCCGTCTCCGGCGGCAAAAAGCGGTCGGCGAGTTTGCGTGCGACCATACCCATATTCATGCGTAGATTGAGTTCGACGAACGGGTGCAAGAGTGTGTTTCCTCGTTTGTCGCGATAGGTCATCATATCTACCCCGAAATATCCGGTGTAGTACGGGGCTATGCGTTCGGTGAAAAAGTCGATAAGCGATTCTTTGACGGCAGTAATGATTTCGAAGCCGACGGCATAGGTCAGTTCGAGTTCTAAAACGGCATCGCTTGCCAACCGGTTTTCTTTATATGCTCCGTGACGGTCGGTGAGGAACGAGGAATATCCAGCGAATTTTACTTCGAATCCGTCGCTGTGAAACTCCATAGCCCAGTCGCTGATTTTGTCATAGACCGGTTCGCCCATAAGCATACCTTGTTTCTGCAATACTCCGTTGCTCCATTGAGCCAATGCCGTGTCATATCCGTAAAGATTCCAATAGAGTCCGCGCCCGCTACCCGACCACGGGGCTTTCAGGATTTTACGATCGGATTGTTCTGTGAAGGATCGAATCTCGTCGGCTGTGTGTAGTTCTACCGGAAGTTCGGGAAAAGGGTAATCGATGCGGTTACGAAGGTATTTCCCGATTTCGGCGGAAAATTTTCGGTGGGATAGTTCCCGAATGGTATCGCATTGTCGTGCGGACGGTAATAGGGTTTTATCGATTCCCGCTAATCTCAAACGTTTTATCAAATCGCGGTTCCACCCCCAAACATGTATCTGTTTTACTTGTGCTCCATCGAGCCGGTCGGGTGTTACCGTAGAAATCTTTAAATTGAGCGGGGCTAATGTGTGAAGAAAATCGGACGGTAATTTATCGGGTATGTATATCGTGGTGTCGTCGTCGGCATACCAAAGGGGAAGGGCGGAGAGTTCTTTCCCGATGAGTTGCGCTGCCGGTGGAGGGGTGTAATTTTCTCCACCGAAGGCTATGGCCAAGTCATTTTCGGGATTGAACAGATAGAGGTTCATGATATGCCGTTTTTTTTATGGGGCAAAGATACGGAAAAAGGGAAGAGACTTTATCGAACAAATGTATTTGTTTTCCCTGTCGGATTGCTTACGCCCTCGATTTATACGAATATCGGGCTTTTCCCATTTGTCGCAAAATGCCGATGAATGTTGTCATATTTTTTTAAAAGGAGATGATTGTTATATTTTTTAAAAAAAATAATCAAAGAATGATTGCAGATTGTAAAATAATAATATTATATTTGCATATAGATAAGATTAAATTCGACTATGTAAAACTCAATTTTCGTTGTTTTCGGTTGTCTGTTTTTAGGAGTGGGAGAATAGAGAGACTTTGCATTCGAGATGGCATTTCGATAGTTTTTGAATAAAAGATGCTTTTTCTTCATATTAATTAAAATAGAATAGCTATGAAAAAAATTACTTCTGTTCTTTTTCTTTTCTATTGTTTTTCGGTAGGGTGGGCTCAGACTGTTCCTCCTTGTACGTTGGAAATAACCGATGCCGAGACTTTTGCTCGTGATTGGACAGTGATCGATGTCAATAGCGACGTAAGTGCCAATACGTGGGCCTATAACGATGGCAATGCGATGTATACGCAAGATAAGAGTAATGCCGCCGATGATTGGCTAATCGCTCCGGCGGTGACCCTCGAAGCCGGGAAAGCCTATAAGGTGTCGGCTTATGTGAAGCATTCTTCTACATTTGGTTCGGATAAACAAAAAATAGAATTGAAAATAGGGACGGCGCCTACGGTAGAAGGGCTGACGACCCGGTTGGTTTATGACGAATCTTTTCAAAGTAGATTGTTCGTGGAAAAATCGGGGACGTTTTCACCGGCGGAGAGCGGTGTTTTTTATGTGGGATTGCGTTGTTACAGCGAATCGTATAATGGCGATCTCTATTTCCAGAAGATCGTTATCGAAGAGGCTCCCGTTTATCCGGCACAAATTACAGACCTTTCCATCGTTGCGGGGGAGAGGGGAGCGATGTCGGCGACTCTTTCATGGACATGGCCTTCGTCCGACCATTTGGGCGGTGCGCTTTCGAACCTCTTGGGCGCTAAAATATATCGGGGGACAGATTTGGTCGCTACTCTCGATACGGCTACTGTGGGAGGAAAAGCTGGTTGGATAGATTCTTCTATCGAGACCGCCGGAAATTATACATATAAAGTGGTCGCTTATAATACGTTCGGGGATTCTCAGGGCTCAGCAACGACCGTTACTTCCCCGTGGATAGGGAATGATACTCCTATGGCAGTTACCGATTTGGTAGCTTCGGCAGAGGATGCGACTGTGAGCCTTTCGTTTATGCCACCGACAGTCGGAAAGAACGGTGGATATATCGATACCGAGGCGCTTACGTATGAAATCGGCCGTACCCCGGGTGGTGTCTTGTCCAAAAGTTTTTCGGGCCCCTTCCCTTATATCGATGAAGTCCTGGAATTGGGCAGTTATGTTTATACGGTCGTCGCAATGTTCGATGGTAAAGCGAGCGTATCGGTTTCTTCCAATAAGGTTGTGGCCGGAGGAGCGAAAGAATTACCGTATAGCGAGAGTTTCGATACCGAATCATCGCTCGATTTGTTTACTATACTGAGTGCCAACGGGGATAATTCGACTTGGAAATATGATAGCTCGAAAAAAATGGTTCAGTATTGGGGCGGTAGTGATGCCGATGAGTGGCTTATTACGCCTAAATTGAATTTGGTGGCCGGGAAGAATTATAAACTACTTTTCAAAACTGGGCTTGAAAATGCGGCTTCTGAGGAAAGTTATAAGGATTTGAGCGTGACGATTGGTCGGGCCGCCACGGCGGAAGCTCAATCTACCCGATTGTTCCGGGATACAATTCAGTCTGCTTTGATGGAAGAGAAAGAGGTTGTCTTTTCTGTTTCCGAGTCGGGTGGATACCATATAGGTTTCCATTGTTACGGACAGACCAATTGGTATGCTATATTCATCGATGACCTGTCGGTGGACGAAACAGTGGTTGTCCCGGCCGTCGTTTCCGATTTGACCGTTGCTCCCGGTGAACAGGGCGCTATGTCTGCCACGGTTGCATGGACCAATCCTTCTCTTTCGGCTGCCGGTACGCAACTGCCGATGTTGACGAAAATGGAGTTGTATCGGGGCGAAACTCTTATTTATACACAAGAAGATCCGATAAAAGGAGGTTCGGAACAGGTGATCGATGAAGATGTGCCTGCTCCGGGCAAATATGAATATAGAGTCATCGGTTATGTCGAGGAGAATGCCGGTGAGGCCGCCGTGGTGGAATCGGCTTGGATAGGTGCAGATACTCCGAAATCGGTAACTGATGTGGAATTGACCGATGTGGAAGGTAAACCGCAAGTTACTTTTAGAGCTCCCGCAGAGGGTGTGAATGGCGGATATATCGATGTGGAGAATTTGAGATACAGAATCGTCCGTGATCCCGGGAGCGAGATGTTGACGGAAAGTTTGACCGATACGGTTTATGTCGATAGCGATGACCTTTCTTTGGCTTTGTATCGCTATACGGTAACGACGCTGTCGGGCGATATGGAAAGCGAGTCGGTAACCTCGAATGCGTTGGTATTCGGCAGTGCATTGGGACTTCCGTACGAGACGAGTATGGATAGCGCCGATGAGATGGCTTTATGGACTATCGTCGATGCCAATAACGATACGAAAAGTTGGGTATATGATGCTACTGAGAAGGAGATGAAATATACGGCCTATTCGGCTGCCGACGACTGGTTGTTTACGCCGCCGTTCGAAGCTAAGAAGGGTTCGTATACGCTTGAATTTAGGGCCCGGGCAGAGAAATATCGTTATCCTGAGTCCATTGAAGTGACATTGGGCAGTGATGTTCTACCCGGTGAAAGCCAAACGGTGATCGCTTCGTACCCGGAAATCAATTCGACTTTGTCGGAACTTTATACAGTAGATTTCAGTGTTCCGTCAGACGGGATCTGGTATATCGGTTTACATGCTACTACCCGGGATCCGTGGGGATTGTATATAAGTTCATGTTCGATTATCAGTAATGTCATTTCCGGTATCGATGGTTTGGAGTGTATGAATGAAGTTTATTTCGATCGTAGTAACCATTCGTTAGTTTTTGACAAGGGTGGCGATATTC
This sequence comes from Barnesiella intestinihominis YIT 11860, assembly GCF_000296465.1. NCBI lineage: Bacteria > Pseudomonadati > Bacteroidota > Bacteroidia > Bacteroidales > Barnesiellaceae > Barnesiella > Barnesiella intestinihominis. The sequence continues at coordinate 105,774 of NZ_JH815205.1, read as the reverse complement.
AAATTATCAATGCGGCAGGGGTAACGGTAGTGTCTTGTGAATCGGAAAGCGGACGAATGGATCTGTCCCAACTTCCGGCCGGACTTTATATCGCTCATGTCGTGACCGAAGAAGGGAAAACGATACAGATAAAATTTATCAAATAATAAATAGGAAGTGTATGAAAAGTTTTATTTCAAGCCTAATCTTAACAGCTGCTCTTTGGGTGAGTATACCGATGAGCGCTCAGCGGCCGATGAACGAGAGAGTTCACGATAAGGTCGCTACGAAAGAAGCTCCCCGTATTCAATTCGTGGGGAAAAAACAGGGACCGAATTTGTTTCAATCGGCTGCGGCGAGTGTGACTGCCGATTTTAGTTGTCAGAGTGCCGGCAGTGCTGTAACTGTATGGGAAGAGGATTTTGACGACGGAACAGATGGCTGGACATTTACCAATGCCGAGGATTTTTCGTGGACTGTGAAAAAAATCACGAGTACGACTGACCCCAGTAGAGATTTTTCTACTTATGATCCAGACGATGTTCAATCGTTGTATATAGAGGGCCCTTATCAGTCTTTCAAACGAGGAATCGCTATGGCGACAAGTGGGCAGATCGATGTTCCTGCAAATGCTATGTTGAAAGGATATATAGGGTTTACCCAAAATATGGACGATTACTGTCGCTTGCAGATTTCTGTTTCGGCAGATGCTTTTGAGACTTCGGAAATTCTTTGGAATAGCGTCGACGAGGACGGAGAGAAGCCGTGGCGTTGGCATGAGTTTTCGGTTTCTTTGGAGAAATATTCCGGTCAGAAGATTCAGATTCGTTTTACGTATGGTCCCGGAAAAAACGATTCGTTCGGAACCGGTGGTTATATGGGCGATTTCGCTATCGACGGTTTAAAAATTACCGGAGTATCGACCGTAGAACAAGTCGAGGCAGCCACGGGCGAGGTGATTGCTTTCGCCGATATGTCCTCGGGTTCGCCTACGGCATGGCAATGGTCGTTCCCGGGCGGAACGCCGTCGACATCGACCGACCAGAATCCCCGAGTGTTCTATACGCGAGACGGCGTTTACGATGTGACGTTGACGGTAAGTAATGCCGATGGGAGCGATACGAAGACCCGCACGGGATTCGTGAAGGTTACCGGATCCGCACCGCTTGCGCAGATATTACCACCGGCTACATTCCGGTTCAGCGAAACGCGTTTGCCGATGGTAGCTCCGCTGGTGGGGGTGCAGTATCGGGACAATTCGACCAATTATCCTACTTCGTGGGAGTGGACTTTCGACGGTGTCGATCCCGAACCGTATGCCCGGGTGACGTCGCACGAGGAAAACCCTATCGTAGGGTATAGTTATATGCATAAACAAGGGGTGAGTCTGCGTGTGGAGAACGAACATGGCGAATCGAACGATACCGTAGAGGTGTCGGTCGAGTACAGTGGGTTAATTACGAATTTAGAGCCGGGAGATAGGGCTGCGACGTTCGATTTGGAAGATAGAGGAACTTTCCCCGGGACGAATAAATTGAATATTACTGCTTATGCTGAGAAGTTTTCCAAACCGTCCCGTCCGATATTGGTATTCGGAGCTTATGTTTATTTTGTGAGTGCTTCGGCTGCGAGTATAACCGACCAGATTGCCGATGTGGGCGTGCATCTGTATACCAGCGAGAACGGATTGCCAGGCAAGAAACTCGACTCGATGTGGTGGAGGGTATTCGAATTGGAAACCCCTTCGGGCAGTTCATTGACCGCTACGGAATTTGAATTTGACCCGACGGTGATCGACGACGAGTTTTTCATTGTGGTGGACGGTATTCCCGAGAAGAACGACAGTGTAGATGTGTCGTTCGCTATGGCCGATTTCCGGGACCACGGTAACACGGCTTATATGTTGAAAGATGGAGAGTGGCGAGACGTGAGCACTTATTTCCCCGCAGGAGCGAATCATACTTCTTATATGATTATGCCTTCGATCGTTCATTCGGTTATGTCGCCTATGCCGGTAGACCGTGAACCGCTGGTGGTGGGTAAGGCAGCCGGTACGGTTAAATATCCGTTCTATTCGATATACGGTTATGAAACTCCTATTCGGAGTGATGCCGAGTGGTGTCGGGTCGTAGGTAAGCCGAATGGCTTGACATTGGACACCTTGCAAATTTCCTATGACCGTTTGCCGGACGGTATTGAGGAACGTGTCGCTACGCTCACGGTCTCGGATAGTATTTCGACTTATGACATCAAAGTCACTCAGAATGTGAACGGAGTTAGTTCAATAGAGAAAGTTACGGAAGAGAAGGCTTCTATTTATCCGTCTGTTTTCAACTCTGAATTTATTGTACGTGTTCCTGAGAATACCCGAAGTATTTCCGTGCTGGACGAAGGCGGTCGGGAGGTGTATCGACAGCATGTCGATTCGCAAGCTCGTCTTGTGACCGTAGATGCTTCGGCGTGGGCTCCGGGAACGTATTTTATTCGGGTCGTCGGGAAACATGAAATCACAGTCGTTAAGGGTGTGAAGAGATAGTTGGGTAACATTGTATGGTTTAACCCCTCCGTCACTACGTGCCACCTCCCCTATATTTTGCGTACAAAACACCCCGCAATGCTACGGGACACGGCAGGGGAGGAGGGTGAAAAAGCTACACCTGATAACGGAACATAAATCTCTTGGTGGCCTAATGGTTGACTTTTTTATTTTTCAGAATACAGGTTGAGGAGGTTTGACGGTGGTTCCTAAGGGGAGGGTGGAAAGTTACAGATTGTAATTACTGAATCTGAAAGAGCCGTATCATTACTCGAAACAGAGTTTGATACGGCTCTTCTTTTTGGACAACTCGAATTTCAACTTAAAAATTTTGGGTAAAATTGAGTTTTGGCATACCTTCTTTCGATATTTTTATAATATTATTATAATGTTATCCTTTCTTAATTTATTAAGAGTCTGTGTTATGTTTTTAGTATTTTCCCCGTCTCTTTAATATACTTAAAATTAATGTTTATGAAAAAGTTTTTATGGATAGCGTTTTTGTCATTCTGTTTCAGTGGTGTGGCTGCGGAATCCGATTGGAATGCCGATAGTGTGCAAGTCTATTTTAGCCGGAGTGTGACTCCTGTCGTTCAGAAAAATTGGAAGGATCATAAGTTGATATTGAAAACATATCGACAGTTCCTCAAAACTTGTGAATCTGTGCCAGATTCTGTCTTGAAACAGTGTTCGTGGTGTTTTATCGACACATATTACAATATGGCTTGTTGCGAATCCATGATGAAACGGAAAAAAGCGGCGGTCGATGCCTTTGAGAAAGCTATTCAATACGGTTATTACGATTATGCCCATGCCCAAAAAGATACCGATTTGGATAACGTGAGGGACGACAAACGTTTTCAGAAGGCGATGGAGCGTTTGCGTGAGGTAGGCGACTTCGGATATATACTCCGAAAATCACCGGGGTATGACGATGCTGCATCTATCGACTCTTTGCCTGCATTCACATATATGGACCCCAACGACCGCGATTTGGTACGGGTGCGCCGATATTTCAACTTGGACAGTATTGCGGGAGCCGGTGACGAAATATCCAAGATAAAAAATCTGTTGGCGTGGGTACACAATACGATTCGTCACGACGGTTCGTCTTATAATCCCGAAGAGAAAAATGCGATAGCTCTATATGAAATTTGCAAGAAGGAGGATAGGGGCGTTAATTGCCGTATGATGGCGCAGATGTTGAACGAGTGTTATCTGGCTATGGGATTCAAGTCCCGCTACGTGACTTGTCTTCCGAAAAGCTATATAAACGATTGCCATGTGATCAACGTCGTTTATTCCAACACTCTCGACAAGTGGTTGTGGGTAGACCCCACATGGAATGCCTATGTCATGGACGATAAAGGTAATTTGTTGAGTATATCGGAGGTTCGAGACCGATTGAAAAAAAGTGAGTTCGTGACGGTTAACGAGGACGCTAACTGGAATCATAAAACTCCGTGTACCAACGATTATTATTTGGATTATTACATGAGCAAAAATCTTTATTATCTGCAATGTTCCGATTGCAGTGGCTTTAACAATGAAACTTATGTCGAGGGGAAACGGCGTCCTGTGTACATCACGCTGTCTCCGACGGGCGAGCCTTACGATAAACGGTGGAGTACTTCGAATGAGTCGTGGTTCTGGGCTTCTCCATATAAATGATATCGACGGGAGATATTGGATGCTGTTTTAAATTTATTGAGAAATAATATTATCATTGCAAGTAGGTATGTTCCGGCCATATTGAGCCCCTGTCTCGCAGATTGGTCTCAATCTGTCTCGGAATAAATTTAAAACAGCGTCTAAAATTTTTTTAATTCGGTGTACAGTCGTTGTATAGGCAATCCCATCACGTTGTAATAGCTGCCTTTGAGTCCGGTCACGCCGATGTAGCCTATCCATTCCTGTACGCCGTATGCTCCGGCTTTGTCGAGGGGGCGGTACGTCTCCACGTAGTAATCGATTTCATCGTCACCGAGGGCGGCGAAAGTGACTTCGGTGGAGACGGCGAAGGAAATCTGTTTTTGCAGAGAGGTGAGCGTGACACCGGTGATGACGGTGTGGGTTTTTCCCGACAGGGCTTGCAACATGGCTTTAGCATCGGCTATATCGCGAGGCTTGCCGTATACTTTCCCATCGAGCCAGACGATGGTGTCGGCAGTAATAAGGAGCGTATTATCCTTCATAAAGCGGCGGTAGGCGGCTGCTTTTTCTTGCGAGATGTAGAGGGGAATCTCTTCGCCCGAAAGGGTGTCGGGGTAGGATTCGTCCACTTCGGGAAGGGCTGTTACCCGATAGTCGATGTCTAATCCGGCGAGAAGTTCCCGGCGGCGGGGTGAATTGCTCGCCAACAGAATTTCGTATTTTTTGAGATGCGATAGCATGGTGTTTCGTTGTTTTGTGTGGTTACCAGCCGAAGGCTGTTTTATCGGACATCCATTTGCCTTGTGCCCTCAGGATTTGTTCGATGATGTCCCGCCCACAACCTTGTCCGCCGCCGAACGGCGAGATGTAGCGGGCTATCTGTTTAATTTCGGGGGCGGCATCGGCGGGACAAGCCGGCAGACCGGCTATCTGCATGACCTCGTAGTCGGGAATGTCGTCGCCCATATACATGACTTCGTCGGGACGCAGCCCGCACTCGTCCAGCCATTTTTTGAAAATTTCGATTTTTACGGCGGCTCCCATATAGACATGGTTTAATCCTAATCCTTCAAAACGTTTGCGGACAGCCTCGGTGCGTCCGCCGGTAATAATGGCGATGGGGTAGCCCATTTTGGCGGCGAACTGCAAGGCGTACCCGTCTTTGATGTTGACGATCCGCATGGGTTCGCCCGATGGATGCAGGGGGATCGTATCGGGAGAAAGGACACCGTCCACATCGAAGGCGAAAGCCTTTATTCGTGAGAGGTCGAAATCGGTTCGGCTCATAGTCGTTGTTTTTAATGTTTGTTGGTTTCGTGAATACTCCGGCTCATCAGGTCGTAAATCTGCCGCATGGTCGGGTCTGAAAGCAGAGCCATTTGCTTGTCTATGACGTTTTTGTCGTATCGGATTGCCGGTCCGGTCTGAGCTTGTGCCGGCGGCATGTCGGCTACTTTCGCGGCAGTCTCCCGTATGAGCGGCAGCATGGTCTCGAACGGCAGCCCGTGTTCCGACAGAATGCGGTCGCACAAGGCGTAGAGGTGATTGGAGAAGTTGCAGGCGAACACGGCAGCCAAATGCAGGTACTTGCGCTGTTCGGAGGTCGCTTCGTAAACCTTTGTCGATAACCGACCTGCCAATTTTTGCAAACGTTCGGTATCGTCCGTATGGTTCGTTTCGACAAAAATAGGAATATCGTCGAAGTCGGTTTCCCGTTCTTTGCTGAATGTCTGCATGGGGTAGAATACACCGTACCGTGCGGTATACGGGGCGAACACTTCCATGTCCATGCTTCCCGCCGTGTGTACCCAAAGGCCTCGATTGGAGGGCATGCGGGAAACCAAATCGAGCAGAGCGGAGTCTTTCACGGCGAAGATATAGAGATCGCCGTCGGTGGGGACTTGGCTGATGTCGGTGGAATAGGGCACATCGCGCAATCGTTCGCTCAGCTGTTCGGCCGATTCTCGGGTACGACTGTATATATAAGCCGGAGTCATTCCCTTTTTTTGTAAAGCGACCGCTAATTGCGTGGCTAAATTGCCGGCTCCGATGAGAATAATCTTCATGTCGATGCAGGGGATTACCATTTGCCGATATGAACTTTTTCCCACATCATTTTTTCTTCGTCGAAAGGCTTGCGCTCTTCGTCTTTATGTCCAATGGAGAGAATGCAGAGCACTCCCATCTCTTCGGGGATTCCCAATGTCTCCCGCACAAAATCTTCGGCAGGTTCGTCCATAGCTCCGAACCGTCCCCGCACCTGTATCCAGCAGCTTCCCAAACCGAGGTCGGCGGCTTGCAACTGCATGAGAATGGCAGCGATAGAGGCATCCTCGATCCACGTATCGGTAAGGGTCATGTCGGCGGTGACGACGATAGCGAGCGCTGCTCCGGCAATGGGTTTGGCTCCCGAAGTCTTGCATTCGGACAAACGGGCGAGCGTTTCTTTGTCTTCCACCGCAATGAACTCCCACGGAGTGCAGCGTTTGGACGAAGGAGCGAGCAATCCCGCTTCGAGAATGGTTTTTACGGCTTCGGGCGATAGCGCCTCTTGGGTGTATTTGCGGATACTCCGCCGATGAATTAACAAGTCGTGCAGGCTTTTCATAAGGATAGAGGTTCTAAGTTTGTTATGAAATTTATCCATTTTGATTTGTCTGAAAGAGTAAAGACCCTTTTTGTCACCATACAAATCATCTTTACATAGCAAAGTTACTACAAAAAAGTGAAATGCGGAAAGATATAGTGATAGAATTGAGTTACAAGGGTTTTGGTTGAAGTGGCGATAATCCGTGAAGCCATTACAATCCCTGCCGAAGCCAAATCCTGACGCCGCTACGTTACTTGTTCGTAACCATGCCCGAAAATGCGACAAACGGGTACGAATAGCGAAACAAGGCTCTAAGGAATAGTGAGTTATCCATAACTCATGCGAAAAATCAGGTTACGGAAAAAGATTGCGCCGTTCCTCCCCGTTTTGCGTACCAACACCGGACTCTTCACCAACTAATTTTGAAACCCAAAAATTAAGGACAATGAAGAGTACATTTTCAGTAATCTACTACCTCAAGCGTCAGGTAGTGAAAAAGGACGGGACAGTTCCCGTCATGGGACGCATCACGGTGGACGGCAGCCAGACACAGTTCAGCTGCAAACTGACTGTCGATCCGAAACTGTGGGACACCAAAGGTGGACGTGTCACGGGCAGAAGCACGGCGGCACTCGAAACGAACCGTATGCTTGACAAGATGCGGGTACGCATCAACAGGCATTATCAGGAAATCATGGAGCGTGACAACTTCGTCACGGCGGAGAAGGTGAAGAACGCCTTTCTCGGACTGGAACACCGCTACCACACGCTGATGCAGGTGTTCCGCCAGCACAACGAGGACTACGAGAAGCAGGTGGAGGCAGGCATGAAAGCCAAAGGCACGCTGCTGAAGTACCGCACCGTTTACAAGCACATGCAAGAGTTCCTCGACATCCGCTACCATGTGAAGGACATCGCCCTAAAAGAGCTTACCCCGGCTTTCATCTCCGACTTCGAGATGTTCCTGCGCACGGACAAGCACTGCTGCACCAATACCGTGTGGCTGTACGTCTGCCCGTTACGGACGATGGTATTCATCGCCATCAACAACGAGTGGCTGACGCGCGACCCGTTCCGCGAGTATGAAATCAAGAAGGAGGAAACAACACGCAGTTTCCTGACCAAAGATGAGATCCGCCTGCTGATGGAGGGGAAACTGAAAAACGCCAAACAGGAATTGTACCGCGACCTCTACCTGTTCTGCGCCTTCACGGGGCTGTCGTTCGCGGATATGCGCAACCTTACGGAAGAGAATATCCGCACCTACTTCGACGAACACGAGTGGATAAACATCAACCGCCAGAAAACGGGCGTGGTGTCCAACATCCGCCTGCTCGACATCGCCAACCGCATAATCGGCAAATACCGGGGACTGTGCGGGGACGGCAGGATATTTCCCGTTCCGCATTATAACACGTGCCTTGCCGGTATCCGTGCCGTCGCCAAGCGTTGCGGCATCACCAAGCATATCACGTGGCATCAGAGCCGCCACACGGCAGCCACGACGATATTCCTCTCCAACGGTGTTCCCATCGAAACGGTCAGCTCCATGCTCGGACACAAGAGCATAAAGACGACGCAGATTTACGCAAAGATAACCAAAGAGAAGCTCAATCAGGACATGGAGAACCTTGCCGCAAGATTGAACGGCGTCGAGGAATTTGCAGGTTGCACCATCTAAAAAGAAAAGCCATGAAACGTGACACAATCATCATCGAGGACAAGGCAGTCAGCGTAACCGGTAACGACGTGTGGATGACCGCCACCGAAATAGCCGGATTGTTCCATACGACCGTCCCGGCAGTGAACGCCGCCATCAGAGCCGTCCGCAAGTCGGACGTGCTGAACGACTACGAGGTGTGCCGCTACATGCAGCTTGAAAACGGGCTGCACGCGGACGTGTACGCCCTTGAAATCATCATCCCGGTCGCTTTCAGGGTGAATACCTACAACACCCACCTGTTCCGCACATGGCTGGTGGGAAAGGCACTCTCACAAGAGAAACGGCAGACATACGTGATGTTCATACAGAACGGAAAAGCCGGGTATTGCTGATTGCACATACCCCATAAGACAAGTAAACGGGTAGCACCACAAAAGGTGTCACCCGTTTACTTTTTCATGAAACCGCCTCACTCCAGCGGCTTGCGGTAGTTCGCTTCCAGTACCCCGCGCAGCCCCGTTTCCGGGTAAAGCACCTTCCCTCCCAAAAGTATGAAGGGCAACACGCGGTTGTTGCGGTATTCCTGCAAGGTGCGCCGGCTCACACGGAGCAGTTCCGACACCTCGCCGTCCGTCAGGTAACGTTCCCCGTCCAGCGGAGGACGGTAGCTTTCCAGAAATGCGGACAGCCATTTCGAGCCTTTGCGCATATCCTGCACCACAGAGGCTATCGGCTCGTCTTCCATCGTAAAAACATCGTTGTTCTCGTTCATCATAACTTCGGATTCAGTGGGTGAATAAATCAAATCATCTGCCGTGCGGATAGAGCGTGCCGACAAGCGGTATCAGCCGCTTCACCTCCTCTGGCTTGTAATAGAACCTGCGGTTTATCTGCGAGTAGCCGATAAGCCGCCTGTCACGCAGCGTCTGCAACGTGCGCGGGCTTATTCTCAACTGCCCGCAGACCTCCTCGCCCGTGAGCCATCTTTCCATGCGCCCCGTGTCGCTTTTGCGCCTCAGGGCGGCGACCTTCTCCGAGAGTGCGCCGAATGCCGCCACCATCATCTCGAAAGTCTTTTTCTCGATAGATACTATTTCCATATTCATGTCATTTAGAGTTTGCCGCAAAGGTAACGAAACGGCATACAAGACGTATCGTTTTCCGCTGAAAGGCTGCCTGTTGCGCCGTTTGACCGGGTTACGGAGCCATCTTCCGCAAAAATCTTACGTGAGTCACGTAGTGAGTTGTTAAAGCCCCTTTTGTTTATTGCCGAATTTTGTCGCAGAAACAAAAAGAAAGGACTGAACATGAAAGTGATAACAATGGAAAGTTCCGCCTACAAGGAGATGATGGCGCAGATTGCGAACATCGCAGGGTACATCCGCGAGGCAAGGGACGAGAAGAAACGGAAGCGGGAAACCGAAGACAAGCTGCTTGACACGGCACAGGCGGCGAAGATGCTCAACGTGAGCAAGCGCACCATGCAGCGTATGCGCACCGACCACCGTATCGAGTATGTGGTGGTACGCGGAAGCTGCCGCTACCGCCTTTCCGAGATACTGCGGCTATTGGAGGACAACACAGTAAGGAACGAGGAAGGGACAATAGACACCCTGTTCCACAACCACACGCTGCGCACGGGCGGCAAACCAAAAGGAAGGAGGACATAGGTCATGGAACTGCTCACACGAAACAACTTCGAGGGCTGGATGCAGAAGCTGATGGAACGGCTCGACCGTCAGGACGAACTGCTGCTGGCGATGAAGGCTGAGGGGAAACAGCCCACTATCACGGAAAGCATCCGCCTTTTCGACAATCAGGATTTGTGCATGTTGCTCCAGATAAGCAAACGCACCCTCCAACGCTACCGCAGCGTAGGCGCATTGCCCTACAAGACGCTGGGCAAGAAGACCTATTACAGCGAGGAGGACGTGCTGACATTCCTTTCCAACCATATCAAGGACTTCAAAAAGGAAGATATAGCCTTCTACAAGGCTCGTATCCATAATTTCTTTCATAAATAACCCATTAAAACATTTTTCAGATGGCAAAGAAAAAAGACGAAAAGGACGTGCTGGTAGTCCGTGACGAGAAGACAGGCGAGATCAGCGTGGTAGCCGGGCTGAACGCGGACGGCACACCCAAGCGCACCCCCGCAAAAGCGGAGAACGCGCAGAGTTTCCTGCAATTCGACCGACATGGCGACGTGCTGGACAACTTCTTCAAGAACTTCTTCCGGCAGTGCAAGGAACCCAGCCGCTTCGGTTTCTACCGCATTGCGGCAGACCAAGCTGAAAATCTCTTAGAGGTGATGAAGCAACTGCTGAAAGACCCCGAAGCGAACAAGGAGCTGCTCGCCCCTCACAAGGTGGACACCTCCGACTATGAGAAGAAGGTGCAGGAAGAGATGGCAGCACAACAGACAGAGAAACAAGAACCTCAAAAACAGGAGAACATGGAACAACGGAAAGAACAGCAACAGGACAAATCCGAACAGATGCAGGGCAAACGTGGCTACCAGCCCATCGACGAGAGTAAAATCAACTGGCAGGAGCTGGAGGACAGATGGGGCGTAAAGCGGGACAACCTTGAAAAGTCCGGCGACCTTACGAAGATGCTCAACTATGGCAAGTCCGACTTGGTAAAGGTCAAACCGACCTTCGGCGGCGAATCATTCGAGCTGGACGCCCGCCTCTCCTTCAAGAAGGACGGTGAGGGAAACATCAGCCTCGTGCCGCACTTCATCCGCAAGGAGCAGAAGCTGGATGAGTACAAGGAACACAAATTCTCCGACAATGACCGGAAGAACCTCCGCGAAACGGGCAATCTCGGTAGGGTCGTGGACATTGTGGACAGGGAAACGGGCGAGATCATCCCCTCCTACATCAGCATCGACCGCAAGACGAATGAAATCACGGACATTCCGGCAAGCAGGGTGCGCATCCCGGAGCGCATCGGCAAGACGGAAATCACCACGCAGGAGCGGGACATGCTCCGCGCCGGACTGCCCGTACGCGACAAGCTCATCGAGCGCAACGACGGCAGAAAGTTCGTCACCACCCTGCAAGTGAACGTGGAGCAGCGCGGCGTGGAGTTCGTGCCGGGAACCGGCAAGTCGCCCCGTACCGCACAGACACAGGAAACCAAAGGCGACACATCGAAAAGTCAGGCGCAGGGCGGGGAAAATGCCGCACAGACCAAGAAGGAGCAACGCCGCAACACGTGGACGAACGAGGACGGCAGCATCCGCCCCATCAGCAAATGGAGCGGCGTGAGCTTCACCGACCAGCAGAAAGCCGACTATGTGGCGGGTAAAGCCGTGAAGCTGGAGAACGTGACCGACAAGCAGGGCTTCCATGCCACGATGTATATCAAGTTCAACCCGGAGAAGGGACGCCCGTACCGCTACGACACGAACCCTGACAATGCACAGCAGGTTGCTCCGTCCAACGAGAGCCGCACGCAGGTGGCGGTGAACAACGATGGCAAGACCAACGAGGCTACAAAGAATCTGAGAGAGCCGTTGCAGAAAGGTCAGACCAACCCGAAGGACGCCCGCCAGCAACAGCAGCAGGAGAAGCCGCAGAAGAAAACGGGCAAGGGCATGAAAATGTAATCCCGTGTCCGCCACTGAATCCAAAATAAAATCCAAAGTATCAACAAAAAAGAAGAAGACATGAAGACAATCATTGCAGAAAAGCCCTCCGTGGCACGTGAAATCGCCCGCATCGTGGGCGCGACAAAGAGAGAGGAAGGATATTTCGAGGGAGGCGGTTATGCCGTGACATGGGCATTCGGACACCTCGTTCAGCTTGCCATGCCCGACGGCTACGGCGTGCGCGGATTTGTCCGTGACAACCTCCCGATTATTCCCGACACATTCACGCTCGTCCCCCGTCAGGTCAGGACGGAGAAAGGTTACAAGCCCGACAGCGGCGTGGTGTCGCAGATAAAAGTCATCAAAAGACTGTTCGACACAAGCGAACATATCATCGTGGCGACCGATGCCGGACGCGAGGGAGAGCTTATCTTCCGCTACCTCTACCACTATACGGGTTGCACCACTCCTTTCGTGCGCCTGTGGATCAGCTCTCTCACCGACAAAGCTATCCGCGAGGGACTGCGGAAACTCGAAGACGGCAGCAAATACGACAACCTCTACCTCGCCGCCAAAGCGCGGAGCGAATCCGACTGGCTCGTGGGCATCAACGGCACACAGGCGTTATCCATCGCCGCCGGACACGGCACGTATTCCGTGGGGCGGGTGCAGACACCAACGTTGGCTATGGTATGTGAACGCTACTGGGAGAACCGCCGCTTTACGTCCGAAGCATTCTGGCAGCTCCATATCGCAACGGACGGTTGCGACGGCGAAGTCGTGAAATTCTCATCCTCCGAGAAATGGAAAGAGAAAGAACCGGCGATGGAACTATATAATAAGGTAAAGGCGGCAGGTTGCGCCACTGTCACGAAAGCCGAGCGCAAGGAGAAGACGGAGGAAACTCCCTTGCTCTACGACCTGACCACGCTCCAGAAAGAAGCCAACGCCAAGCACGGCTTCACGGCGGAACAGACGCTTGAAATCGCGCAGAAACTCTACGAAAAGAAGTTGATAACCTATCCGAGAACGGGAAGCCGCTACATCCCCGAAGACGTGTTTGCCGAAATTCCCAAACTGCTCGCTTTCATCGGCACACAGCCCGAATGGAAAGACAAGGTGCGGGCAAAAGCCGCCCCGACACGCCGCAGCGTGGACGACGGCAAGGTGACAGACCACCATGCCCTGCTCGTCACGGGTGAGAAACCGCTCTTCCTCTCCAAAGAGGACAATACCATCTATCAGATGATTGCCGGGCGCATGGTCGAGGCATTCTCTGAGAAATGCGTCAAGGATGTGACCACTGTCACGGCGGAATGTGCCGGAGTGGAGTTTACCGTAAAAGGCAGCGTCGTGAAGCAAACCGGATGGCGTGCCGTCTATGGCGAGGAAAAAGAGGAAATTACCATCCCCGGCTGGCAGGAAGGCGACACGCTGACACCGAAAGGCTCGTCCATTACCGAAGGAAAGACCAAACCCAAGCCGCTGCATACCGAAGCCACCCTGCTCTCGGCAATGGAAACGGCGGGCAAGGAAATTGAGGACGACGCACTGCGGCAGGCGATGAAGGACTGTGGCATCGGTACTCCCGCCACACGCGCCTCCATCATCGAAACGCTTTTCAAGCGCGGTTACATGGAACGCTGCAAGAAGTCGCTTGTTCCCACCGAAAAAGGACTTGCCCTCAATTCCGTCGTCAAGACGATGCGCATCGCCGATGTTGCCATGACGGGCGAATGGGAAAAGGAGCTGGCGCGTATCGAGCGCGGGGAACTGTCCGACGACACCTTCCGCAAGGAGATAGAGGCGTACACACGTGAGATAACCTCCGAACTGATCTCGTGCGACAAGCTCTTCGGCAGCCGTGACTCCGGCTGCGCGTGTCCCAAGTGTGGCACGGGCAGGATGCGGTTCTACGGCAAGGTGGTACGCTGCGACAACACGGAGTGCGGACTGCCCGTGTTCCGGCTGAAAGCGGGACGCACCCTGTCCGACGATGAAATCAAAGACCTGCTCACCGAAGGGCATACCAAGCTGCTCAAAGGGTTCAAGAGCAAACAGGGCAAGAGTTTCGATGCTGTTGTCGCCTTTGACGGGGAATATAACACGACTTTTGTGTTCCCGGAGGCTAAAAAGGACAAGAAATTTTCAGGACGGAAGAAATAGTATTAACTTTGCCACTTGTTCAGAGTAATGAATTGTTCTTCGATACCGGATTACACTCATACTTTGGATTTAGTGGTGGCACTCGGAGGGATACCGAGTGCCTTTTTCTTCCTTTTTCCAACCGATTATCCCGTTAATTATCAATCCGCTAAATCCAAAGTAATGAACAACAAGAAGAAAAACGAGGGTCAGACCGACTTTTCCTATTACGGTCTGTACCTGCTGGACTATCTCCGCACGAACAAGTTTGAACAGGCTGACGACACCGCTTTCATACGGGAACGGGCCGACCGTGCCGCCGAAACGTATGAGAGGGCACGGCTTGAAGGCTATCCCGCCGATGGTGCGCAGGAACTGGCGATGGACACGCTGCTGCGCGGGCTGCATTATTCCCGTTACGCCATCCTCCGCGAAGTCGTGGAAAACGAGTTTGCCGATGAAGTGCCGGAAGAGAAGCGTGAAGCCTTTGTCCTGAAACTGCTGCCGCTTGTCGGCAACGTGTTCTCCGTCTATGACCTCTCGGATGACAATTTCGCCCTGTCTTCCGATTACGACCTGCTCTACACGGAGCTGACGGGAGCAACCGTCCTTTACTTAGACGAATATGGCGTTTAACCGCAAACAGAAACTGCGGGACAACATCGAGGCGATACGGACGGCATTCATCCTTGACAGGGAAAATAGGACAGCGACAACCGAAGAGCGTGCCATACTTCAAAGGTACTGCGGTTTCGGCGGTCTGAAATGTATCCTCAACCCTGCAAAGGAACTGACGGATGCCGTCCGGTGGGCGAAATCCGACCTCGAACTGTTCGCCCCGACGGTGGAGCTGCACAGGCTTATCCGTGAGAACAGCAAGGACGAAACAGAGTACAAGCGGTTTGTGGATTCGCTGAAAGCGTCCGTGCTGACCGCTTTCTACACCCCCAAAGAGATAACCGACACCATCGCGGACGTGCTGGCAGATTACAGCGTCCGCCCCGCCCGTATGCTCGAACCGTCGGCAGGTGTCGGCGTGTTCGTGGATTCCATGCTGCGGCACAGCCCCAATGCGGATGTGATGGCTTTCGAGAAGGATCTGCTCACGGGTACAATCTTGAGGCATCTCTATCCCGACCAGAAAATGCGCACCTGCGGTTTTGAGAAAATCGAAAGACCGTTCAACAATTATTTCGACTTGGCGGTGTCCAACATTCCGTTCGGTGACATTGCCGTGTTCGACGCGGAGTTTCAGCGGAGCGACTCTTTCGGCAGACGCTCCGCCCAGAAAACCATCCACAACTATTTCTTTCTCAAAGGACTGGATGCCGTGCGTGACGGCGGTATCGTGGCGTTCATCACCTCGCAAGGGGTATTGAATAGCACCAAGACCTCCGTGCGTAACGAGCTGTTCAGTCAGGCCAATCTGGTATCCGCGATACGCCTGCCCAACAACCTGTTCACGGACAACGCGGGCACGGAGGTGGGCAGTGACCTGATTGTCCTGCAAAAGAACCTCAGCAAGAAGGAAATGTCGCAGGACGAGCGGCTGATGACCGTGATACAGACGGACACGAAAACCGCCCTGACCGACAACGCCTATTTCATCCACCACCCGGAACGCATCGTGCATACGATGGCGAAACTTGACACAGACCCCTACGGGAAGCCCGCTATGGTTTATCTGCACGAGGGCAAGGCAGCAGGCATCGCCGGGGATTTGCGCCGTATGCTCGACGAGGATTTCCATTACAGGCTTGCCATGCGCTTGTATTCGGGTTCAATCCGGCAGGCAGGAACGGAAGAAAAAGTTGCCGTTCAAAATAAAGTAGAGCGTCCTGCCATAAAATTGGAAACAGTATCCTCGGCGCAGACGGTGGAAACTCCGACAGAAAAGCCGCAACCCGCAGATGAAAAGCCGGAGATAGAACCGCGCCCGCAATATTCCGCAGGCGTGCAGCTCACCCTGCTTGACCTCTGGGGGATGACGGAAGAGGTCAGCCAACCGAAAACCTCCAAAAAGAAAAAGACGGTGAAAAAGGCAGTTACGGCAAAGTCCACTCCGCCCAAACCGAAAGTCACGGTTACACCGACAGCTCCAACTGCAAAACCCGCAATGGAGAATAAGGAGGTGAAAGCGGAGAACACCGCCAAGCCTGCCGACCCGGACGACATCTATGCCACACTGGACTGGGATACCAATCCTCCCATCAACGGTTTCTATGAAATGATGATGGGTTTGACGCCGGAGCGTAGGAAAGAACTTCGGGAACTGGCAAGGCAGCATAACGAGAAACAAGTGGCGGAAAAGACGGAAGTGAAAGCCGTGCCGGAAACTTCCCGTGAGCAGCCACGACAGGAGGAAACACAGCCGGAGGCAGTCGCCGCACCTGCCGTTACAGATACCCCATCGGAAGCGGTGGGGACTTTCCTTTTCCCCGACATCGAAGCGGAAAAGCCGAAGGAGGAAGTCGTGGACCTTTCTCCGCGTGCCTACCACCGCACGCCGGAGATGCACCTGCGCGAAGGGTCGCTGGTGGCTGACCGGGGGCGTCATAACATCGGCTACCTGAAAGACATCACGCCATACGGGGCGACATTCCAGCCGCTCGACCTGAAAGGATACCAGAAGGAAAAGGCGTTGTTGTATGTGTCGCTGCGTGACGCCTACGAGCGTCTGTACCGTTATGAATCGCTCCGGCGCGAGGCAAATGTTCCGTGGCGAGAGCATCTGAATACCTGTTACGATGAGTTTGTCATGCGCTACGGCAACCTCAACGCCAAGCAGAACGTGAAGTTAGTGATGATGGATGCGGGCGGGCGCGACATCCTTTCGCTGGAACGGATGGAAAACGGAAAGTTCGTCAAGGCGGACATCTTCGAGCATCCTGTTTCCTTCGCGGTGGAGAGCCATGCCAACGTAGGCTCTCCCGAAGAAGCCCTGTCTGCGTCGCTCAACAAATATGGTACGGTCAATCTCGACTATATGCGGGAGATAACCGACAGCACGGCGGAGGATTTGCTCACTGCCCTGCAAGGGCGCATCTACTACAATCCGCTCGTGACCGGTTACGAAATCAAAGACCGTTTCATCGCCGGAAATGTCATAGAGAAAGCGGAACGCATAGAGGCATGGATGGGTGACAATCCCGAAAATGAGCGTATGCCGGAGGTGAAGCAGGCGTTGGAGGCTCTGAAAGATGCCGAGCCGCAGCGCATCGCCTTCGAGGATCTGGACTTCAATTTCGGGGAACGCTGGATTCCGACGGGTGTCTATGCCGCCTACATGAGCCGGCTGTTCGACACGGAGGTGAAAATCGCCTATTCCGCAAGCATGGACGAGTTTTCGGTGGTGTGCGGCTACCGCACCATGAAAATCACGGACGAGTTTCTGGTGAAGGGGTATTACCGGAACTATGACGGTATGCACCTCCTAAAACACGCCCTGCACAACACCTGCCCTGACATGATGAAGTCCATCGGCAAGGACGAGCATGGCAACGACATCAAGATGCGCGACAGCGAGGGAATACAACTCGCCAACGCCAAGATTGACGAGATACGAAACGGCTTCTCCGAATGGCTCGAAGAGCAGTCGCCGCAGTTCAAGGAGCGGCTTGTGACGATGTATAACCGCAAGTTCAACTGTTTCGTGCGCCCGCGCTACGACGGCTCCCATCAGACCTTTCCCGACCTCAACCTGAAAGGGCTGGCAAGCCGGGGTATCAAGAGCGTCTATCCCTCACAGATGGATTGCGTCTGGATGTTGAAACAGAACGGCGGCGGAATTTGCGACCACGAGGTGGGAACCGGTAAGACGCTGATAATGTGCATCGCCGCGCATGAGATGAAGCGTCTGAATTTGGCACACAAGCCGATGATTATCGGGCTGAAAGCCAACGTTGCGGAGATTGCAGCCACCTATCAGGCGGCATATCCCAACGCACGTATTCTGTACGCTTCGGAGAAGGACTTTTCGACCGCCAACCGTGTGCGCTTCTTCAATAATATAAAGAACAACGACTACGATTGCGTCATCATGTCGCACGACCAGTTCGGCAAGATACCGCAGTCGCCGGAATTGCAGCAGCGCATCCTGCAAGCAGAGCTTGACACGGTGGAGGAAAACCTCGAAGTGCTACGGCAGCAGGGAAAGAACGTGTCGCGGGCGATGCTGAAAGGATTGGAGAAGCGCAAGCACAACCTTGAAGCGAAGCTGGAGAAGGTGGAACACGCCATAAAGTCACGCACGGACGACGTGGTGGATTTCAAGCAGATGGGCATCGACCACATCTTCATAGATGAGAGCCACCAGTTCAAGAATCTGACTTTCAACACGCGCCACGACCGTGTGGCGGGATTGGGAAACAGCGAGGGAAGCCAGAAGGCACTTAACATGCTCTTTGCCATACGCACCATACAGGAGCGCACAGGAAAAGACTTGGGTGCGACCTTCCTCTCCGGCACGACTATCAGCAACTCACTGACTGAATTGTACCTGCTGTTCAAGTACCTGCGCCCGAAGGAGCTGGAACGGCAGGACATAAGGTGTTTCGACGCTTGGGCGGCGATATTTGCCAAGAAGACGACGGATTTTGAATTTAACGTGACGAACAATGTGGTCCAGAAGGAGCGTTTCCGCTACTTCATCAAAGTGCCGGAGCTTGCCGCCTTCTATAATGAAATCACGGACTACCGCACGGCGGAGGATGTGGGCGTTGACCGTCCTGCCAAGAACGAGATACTGCACCATATACCGCCCACGCCGGAACAGGAGGACTTCATACAGAAACTGATGCAGTTCGCCAAGACGGGCGATGCCACCTTGTTGGGCAGGCTGCCGCTTTCGGAAACGGAAGAAAAGGCGAAGATGCTCATCGCCACGGACTATGCCCGGAAAATGGCACTCGACATGCGCATGATAGACCCGAATTACGAAGATCATCCCGACAACAAAGCGAGTCACTGTGCCAAGATGATCGCGGAGTATTATCAAAAATACGACGCCCAGAAAGGCACGCAGTTCGTTTTCTCTGATTTGGGGACATACCAGCCGGGCGACGGGTGGAACGTCTATTCGGAAATCAAGCGCAAACTGACGGAGGACTACGGTATACCGCCAAGCGAGGTGCGCTTCATTCAGGAGTGCAAGACCGACAAGGCGCGGAAGGCGGTGATAGACGCCATGAACGCCGGGACGGTGCGTGTGCTGTTCGGCTCTACCTCTATGCTCGGAACGGGTGTGAACGCCCAGAAACGGTGTGTGGCTATCCATCATCTCGATACGCCGTGGCGACCGTCCGACTTGCAACAGCGTGACGGACGCGGAGTTAGGGCAGGTAATGAGATTGCCAAACATTTCGCCGGGAACAACGTGGATGTAATCATCTACGCGGTGGAGAAGTCACTGGACAGCTACAAGTTCAACCTCCTGCACTGCAAGCAGACTTTCATAAGCCAGCTCAAAAGCGGTGCGATGGGTGCGCGTACCATCGAC
Organism: Barnesiella intestinihominis YIT 11860; assembly: GCF_000296465.1. Classification (NCBI taxonomy): domain Bacteria; kingdom Pseudomonadati; phylum Bacteroidota; class Bacteroidia; order Bacteroidales; family Barnesiellaceae; genus Barnesiella; species Barnesiella intestinihominis. Next base: position 86,113 of record NZ_JH815205.1, on the reverse strand, counting down.
GAGGGGGCAATGGACGAAAAATCGGGCATGAATTTCTCGGAATACATGGCGTTGCTCTCCGGCAATACCGACCTGTTGGACAAGGCGAAACTGGAAAAGCGGATCGCATCGCTCGAAGGGGAACGCAAGTCGTTCAACAAGGGCAAGCGTGATTCGGAGTTCAAGCTGGAGTCAAAGACCGGCGAGTTGCGCAACAACACGGCTTTCATAGATGCCATGACGGAGGACTGGAACCGCTTCCTGTCGGTGGTGCAGACCGACAAGGAGGGCAACCGCCTTAATATAATAAAGGTGGACGGAGTGGATTCCGCCGATGAGAAGGTCATCGGAAAGCGTTTGCAGGAGATAGCCAAGAATGCCACGACCGGAGGGTTGTACACGCAGGTCGGTGAACTTTACGGTTTTCCGATAAAGGTGGTGAGCGAAAGGATACTCAAAGAGGGATTGGAGTTCACCGACAACCGCTTCGTGGTCGAGGGGAACTACAAGTACACCTACAACAACGGGCATCTGGCGATGGCTGACCCGTTGGCCGCCGCCCGCAACTTCCTCAACGCGATGGAGAGGATACCCTCCATCATCGACCAGTACAAGGCGAAGAACGAGGTGCTGGAGATGGAGATACCGCAGTTACAGGAGATAGCGGGTAAGGTGTGGAAGAAGGAGGACGAGCTGAAGCAGTTGAAGTCCGAACTTGCCGCCCTTGACCGAAAAATTCAGCTGGAGCTTGCGCCACCCACGCCCGAAGTCGCAGAAAAGGAGAATGAAGGGCAACAGCTCAAGCCGGAAGCGGAAGATGTGAGGAACAGGCAGGCGCAATATCCCGAAAATGCACCGCCGCAGATACGCAGTCCGGCGGATAGTATCGTTGCCAACCATGTCATAATCGGGCGTCCGGGACTGTATGCCAAGGAGGAAACCCGGTCCAAAGGATTGAAAATATAACCTAAGGAATTTTATCTGAAGTATTAATAAGGGCTATCCCAAAAGGTCTAAAAGTAAATTTTATCCTTTCTGCAAGTATCTATAGGATGGCAACTGCATTTTTTTCTTTTTGGGCAGCCCTTATTAAAATTTATTCTTATTTTAGGTTATATACATTCATGTCCATTTATGTAAAAAATTCCTGCTGACCTTGTTTATGTCTTGTCAGTCACCATTTGCAAAACCATATTTGACCCTCAAAGAGGCTGAATTTGATAAGTAACTTGCTACATACTCATAATAAGGAGCTAAATAGAACACGAATGGGAAATACACAAATGCTAAACTAAAGAAGATATTGGCCAAAATAAACGCTATACCGAGAGAGAAACTTGATTTTTCAACTTCCTAAAACGGTGTTGTTCAAACATTTCTACTTATTTGTACTTGCCAGTTGAACCTACGCTTCCCTAATAAAATGTCTATGGTAAAAAGTTAAAAAATCCTCCCACTTTTGTTAGATATATTTTTTTGTGTAATTTTGTAATCGTTATGCGGCAGTAATAATATACATATTAATACGAGTTAGTAATCCTGTAGTTCTCATATGCTACGAGGAGGTATTAAAAGGTGCGTTTCGACAATGCATCTACTGTAGTATATTATTGCTTAATCCAAATGAATATTATAAATTTAGGAATTCTTGCTCACATTGATGCAGGAAAAACTTCCGTAACCGAGAATCTGCTGTTTGCCAGTGGAGCAACGGAAAAGTGCGGCCGTGTGGATAATGGTGACACCATAACGGACTCTATGGATATAGAGAAACGTAGAGGAATTACTGTCCGGGCTTCTACGACATCTATTATCTGGAATGGAGTGAAATGCAATATCATTGACACTCCGGGACACATGGATTTTATTGCGGAAGTGGAGCGGACATTCAAAATGCTTGATGGAGCAGTCCTCATCTTATCCGCAAAGGAAGGCATACAAGCGCAGACAAAGTTGCTGTTCAGTACTTTACAAAAGCTGCAAATCCCGACAATTATATTTATCAATAAGATTGACCGTGCCGGTGTGAATTTGGAGCGTTTGTATATGGATATAAAAACAAATCTGTCGCAAGATGTCCTGTTTATGCAAACTGTTGTCGATGGATCGGTTTATCCGGTTTGCTCCCAAACATATATAAAGGAAGAATACAAAGAATTTGTATGCAACCATGACGACGATATATTAGAACGATATTTGGCGGATAGCGAAATTTCACCGGCTGATTATTGGAATACGATAATCGCTCTTGTGGCAAAAGCCAAAGTCTATCCGGTGCTACATGGATCAGCAATGTTCAATATCGGTATCAATGAGTTGTTGGACGCCATTTCTTCTTTTATACTTCCTCCGGCATCAGTCTCAAACAGACTTTCAGCTTATCTCTATAAGATAGAGCATGACCCCAAAGGGCATAAAAGAAGTTTTCTTAAAATAATTGACGGAAGTCTGAGACTTCGAGACGTTGTAAGAATCAACGATTCGGAAAAATTCATCAAGATTAAAAATCTAAAGACTATTTATCAGGGCAGAGAGATAAATGTTGATGAAGTGGGTGCCAATGATATCGCGATTGTAGAAGATATAGAAGATTTTCGAATCGGAGATTATTTAGGTGCTAAACCTTGTTTGATTCAAGGATTATCTCATCAGCATCCCGCTCTCAAATCCTCCGTCCGGCCAAATAAGCCCGAAGAGAGAAGCAAGGTGATATCCGCTCTGAATACATTGTGGATTGAAGACCCGTCTTTGTCCTTTTCCATAAACTCATATAGTGATGAATTGGAAATCTCGTTATATGGTTTGACCCAAAAGGAAATCATACAGACATTGCTGGAAGAACGATTTTCCGTAAAGGTCCATTTTGATGAGATCAAGACTATCTACAAAGAACGACCTATAAAAAAGGTCAATAAGATTATTCAGATCGAAGTACCACCCAACCCTTACTGGGCCACAATAGGGCTGACTCTTGAACCCTTACCGTTAGGGGCAGGGTTGCAAATCGAAAGTGACATCTCCTATGGTTATCTGAACCATTCTTTTCAAAATGCCGTTTTTGAAGGGATTCGTATGTCTTGCCAATCTGGTTTACATGGATGGGAAGTGACAGATCTGAAAGTAACTTTTACTCAAGCCGAGTATTATAGCCCGGTAAGTACACCTGCTGATTTCAGACAGCTGACCCCTTATGTCTTCAGGCTGGCTTTGCAACAGTCAGGTGTGGACATTCTCGAACCGATGCTCTGTTTTGAGTTGCAGATACCCCAAGTAGCGAGTTCCAAAGCTATTACAGATTTGCAAAAACTGATGTCTGAGATTGAAGACATCAGTTGTAATAATGAGTGGTGTCATATTAAAGGGAAAGTTCCATTAAATACAAGTAAAGACTATGCCTCAGAAGTAAGTTCGTACACTAAGGGCTTAGGCATTTTTATGGTTAAGCCATGTGGGTATCAAATAACAAAAGACGGTTATTCTGATAATATCCGCATGAACGAAAAAGATAAACTTTTATTCATGTTCCAAAAATCAATGTCATTAAAATAATGGAGCGGTCAGGAAATTTCTATAAGGCAATACGGTTGGGATATATACTTATCTCCATTCTTATCGGATGTATGGCATATAATAGCCTCTATGAATGGCAGGAGATAGAAGCATTAGAACTTGGCAATAAAAAAATAGACGAGCTCCGAAAAGAAATAAACAATATCAATATTCAAATGATAAAATTTTCTCTATTGGGTGAAACAATACTGGAATGGAACGATAAAGATATCGAGCATTACCATGCACGGCGTATGGCAATGGACAGTATGCTCTGCCGTTTCAAGGCCACCTATCCAGCAGAGCGCATCGATAGTGTGCGCAGTCTTTTAGAGGATAAGGAACGACAGATGTTCCAGATAGTCCGGTTAATGGATGAACAACAATCTATTAACAAGAAGATAGCCAATCAAATTCCGGTTATTGTACAGAAAAGTGTGCAGGAACAGTCCAAAAAGCCAAAACGAAAAGGTTTCTTAGGCATATTCGGCAAAAAAAAGGAAGTAACTCCAGCAGTATCAACCACTATCCTTCATTCGGTCAATAGAAACGTAATCAGCGAACAGAAAGTGCAGGATCGCCAATTGTCGGAACAAGCCGACAGCCTTGCAGCTCGTAATGCAGAACTTAACAGACAACTGCAAGAATTGATTTGCCAAATAGAAGAAAAGGTACAAACCGAACTGCAAAGCCGGGAAAACGAAATAGTTGCCATGCGTGAAAAGTCATTTATGCAAGTAGGCGGTTTAATGGGATTCGTTCTTCTATTGTTGTTAATTTCCTACATCATCATACATCGTGATGCAAAAAGCATTAAACAATACAAGCACAAGACAACTGATTTGATAAGGCAACTGGAACAATCCGTACAACGGAACGAGGCACTGATAACGTCAAGGAAGAAGGCGGTACATACTATCACCCATGAACTGCGCACACCGCTGACAGCAATAACAGGCTATGCCGGACTGATACGGAAAGAACAGTGTGAGGATAAGTCCGGGCAGTATATCCAAAACATACTGCAATCCTCCGACCGTATGCGGGATATGCTTAACACTTTGCTTGACTTCTTCCGCCTGGACAACGGCAAGGAACAGCCCCGTCTGTCACCCTGCCGGATTTCAGCAATCACGCACACACTTGAAACGGAGTTCATGCCTGTTGCCGTGAACAAAGGGCTGTCCTTGTCCGTGAAGACTGGACACGATGCCATTGTATTGACCGACAAAGAGCGAATAATACAAATCGGGAATAACCTGCTGTCAAACGCTGTCAAGTTCACAGAAGAAGGCGGTGTTTCTTTGATTACTGAATATGATAATGGAGTTCTGACACTGGTCGTTGAAGATACAGGTACAGGCATGACAGAAGAGGAACAGAAACAAGCGTTCGGTGCGTTTGAACGTCTATCAAATGCCGCCGCAAAGGAGGGTTTCGGGCTTGGGCTTGCCATAATGCGTAATATTGTGTCGATGCTTGGCGGAACAATCCGTTTAGACAGCAAGAAAGGGAAAGGCAGTCGTTTCACAGTTGAAATTTCTATGCAGGAAGCTGAAGAACAGCTTGGATATACAAGCAATACACCTGTTTATCATAACAATAAATTCCATGATGTTGTCGCCATTGACAATGATGAGGTATTACTTCTGATGCTGAAAGAGATGTATTCCCAAGAAGGAATACACTGCGACACTTGCACCGATGCTGCGGCACTGATGGAAATGATACGCCAGAAAGAATACAGCCTGTTGCTGACAGACTTGAATATGCCCGATATAAACGGTTTCGAATTGCTGGAACTGTTGCGTTCGTCCAACGTGGGCAATTCACCAACAATCCCGGTGGTTGTGGCAACCGCTTCGGGCAGTTGTAACAAAGGGGAACTATTGGCAAAAGGCTTTGCCGGATGCCTGTTCAAACCGTTCTCCATATCGGAACTGATGGAGGTTTCCGACAGGTGTGCCATAAAAGCGACACCGGACGGGAAACCGGACTTTTCCGCCTTATTGTCCTATGGCAATGAAGCCGTCATGCTGGAAAAGTTGATAACTGAAACAGAAAAGGAAATGCAGGCGGTACGGGATGCAGCAAAAGAAAAAGACCTGCAAAAGCTGGATTCCCTGATCCACCACCTGCGCAGTTCGTGGGAGGTGCTCCGTGCCGACCAACCGCTGAATGTACTTTACGGATTGCTTCGTGGCGATGCTCTCCCGGATGGTGAAGCGTTAAGCCATGCCGTGACTGCCGTGCTGGATAAGGGAGTGGAAATAATACGGTTGGCAGAAGAGGAAAGGAGAAAATACGAAGATGAATAAGACAAAAATAATTGTGGTGGAAGACAACATCGTGTATTGCGAATATGTCTGCAATATGCTGTCACGGGAGGGCTACCGCAATATGAAGGCTTACCACCTCTCAACCGCGAAGAAACATCTGCAACAGGCAACAGATAATGATATCGTGGTTGCCGACCTGCGTCTGCCTGACGGCAGTGGCATAGACCTTTTGTGCTGGATGCGAAAGGAGGGAAAGATGCAGCCCTTCATCATTATGACCGACTACGCCGAAGTTAATACCGCCGTGGAAAGCATGAAACTCGGCTCGATAGACTATATTCCCAAACAGCTTGTGGAGGATAAACTTGTCCCCCTGATCCGTTCCATACTGAAAGAACGTCAGGCAGGACAACGCCGTATGCCTATATTCGCCCGTGAAGGTTCCGCCTTTCAGAAAATCATGCACCGCATAAGGCTGGTAGCCGCCACCGATATGAGCGTGATGATATTTGGTGAGAACGGCACGGGCAAGGAGCATATTGCCCACCTGTTGCATGACAAGAGCAAACGTGCAGGCAAGCCATTTGTGGCGGTGGACTGCGGTTCACTCTCCAAAGAGCTTGCACCGTCGGCTTTCTTCGGACACGTCAAAGGTGCATTTACAGGTGCGGACAATGCCAAGAAAGGATATTTCCATGAGGCGGAAGGCGGCACGTTGTTTCTGGACGAGGTAGGAAACCTCGCGTTGGAAACCCAACAGATGTTGCTCCGTGCCATACAGGAGAGGCGGTATCGCCCGGTCGGAGACAAGGCAGACCGGAATTTCAATGTCCGCATCATCGCTGCTACCAATGAAGATTTGGAGGTATCGGTGAATGAAAAGCGTTTTCGGCAGGATCTTCTGTACCGCCTGCACGACTTCGGGATAACCGTTCCTCCGTTGCGTGACTGTCAAGAAGACATTATGCCGCTGGCAGAGTTCTTCCGTGATATGGCAAACAGAGAGCTGGAGTGTAGCGTGAGCGGGTTCAGTTCCGAAGCACGTAAAGCGTTGCTGACACACGCATGGCCGGGCAACGTGCGGGAACTTCGGCAGAAAGTTATGGGTGCTGTATTGCAGGCGCAGGAAGGTGTTGTCATGAAAGAGCATCTGGAACTTGCCGTGACGAAACCGACCTCTACTGTCAGCTTCGCCTTGCGCAATGACGCGGAGGATAAGGAGCGGATATTGCGTGCGTTGAAACAGGCAAACGGCAACCGGAGTGTCGCCGCAGAACTGCTCGGCATAGGCAGGACAACACTATACAGCAAACTTGAAGAGTATGGACTTAAATATAAATTCAAGCAATCATAGCCCGTAATTCACTGAATTTGGCTATCTTTGCATAACATTTGAGAAAAACGGCGATTGGCAGGAGCTTTTCGCCGCCAACATATAGGATAAGACCGCAAGGCGTTTCAAGCGAAAATCTGGTAAATTGGAACTACGGAGACGATTGCGTGATGCTTATGCTATGCTTACGCATAGCGTGCATTCACGTACTCTCCGTAAAGGCTTTACCAGAGCCATCGCTTGAAGGTAGTGTGAATTGCACGCTACTTTTTTACCCTTGCCTAACGAAAGGAAACGATTATGGGTAAAGTTCAGATTCTCGCCGTACTGACGATGGACGGATGTCTTTCTTCAGAGTTATATGATAAAGCACATCAGGATTTGTGCCTTGACCGTTGCGGTCTTGATGAAATCAGGAAGAAAGCCTTTTACCGTGTGACACCGGACTATTCCATTTCAATGCTGCACGAATGGAGAAAAGACTGCACAAACATCCGTTACCTCGCGGAAGCCACACCGGACACGGCAGACTATATAAACGGACTGCTGCGGATGCACGCTGTGGATGAAATCATACTATACACCGTTCCTTTCATATCCGGAAGCGGACGACATTTTTTTAAGTCGGCTCTGCCAGAGCAACACTGGACGCTTTCCTCTTTGAAAAGCTATCCCAACGGTGTATGTCGCATTATCTATATCCTTGATAAAAAAGCAAGATAGCCAAAATGTGCGGCAAGCATACATTTCTATTTTCAGGAATAGAATAAATGTTCCGATTACAAACAATTTAAGTCGGAGATAATTTGTCCTTGTGAAAAAATACTGAATTTTATACCTCTGAAATCCAGCACTTTGTAAAATTGAGTGTTGGATTTTTTATTTTCTGCCGCGTTTTTTGCCAATTATATTCATGTGCGCACGCAGAAAACAAAGTGTAATTTTCAAAATTGACAGAACCATGAATTATTTCTTGCTGGCGGAAACCGACTTTTTCCGCCTGATAAACGAAGCCGGCGACTGCAATATGGAAACGGCATACACGGCTTTCGCCACCCAAGTGATCGAACTGTGCAACGGCGGCATGGACATGAACCTTACCGTCATCGCGCTTGCCTACATCGAAATCGAGTTGCAGCACCATCCCGTACGTAATCTGTCAGAAGAAAAAAGAGAGATTGCCGCCTACGTCAGCAAGGCTCTGTCTTTCGTAAGAAAGATGCAGAAATTCCTTGCCACGCCCCAAGTGCCACCACTAATATCCGCCAACAACGCAACAGAAACCACCGCCAGCCTTCTTCAATGGACGGGCAATGCCATCGACCTCGTGGAACTTATCTACGGCATAGACGTGATGGGCTGCATCAACAACGGCAATATGCCGCTCAAACAGCTCGCCCCACTTCTCTATAAGATATTCGGGGTTGATTCTAAAGACTGCTACCGCTTCTACACTGATATCAAACGCCGGAAGAACGAAAGCCGCACCTATTTCATTGACAGGATGCAGGAAAAACTGAACGAGAGAATGTTGCGTGATGAGGAGTTGGAGCGGATGAGAAAATAAAAAAATATCCATTACATATGAGAAGACAGGAATACTCGTATCCTGTCTTTTTATTTTCATTTAATTATATATTAATTAGCACAATATATGTGAGTTTTTCATTCCTATAAGGACAAATTTCAGAAACGTATGTCTGGTAAATTATTGAGTCATCATAGTATGAACATATATCATTACTAAAAACAATGAAACAACTTCCATAAGATTGTGGTTGTAAAAATCGCCATTTAATAGCCCGTTTTTTTTGTAAAATTCGCCAATTAAAAAAATATGATTATCTTTGCATTATATTTTATAAGGTATGGAAACAGTAAATAGAATACTTCAAGAGAAGATTACAGCACGAATCGCGCCCAATAAAGCAGTACTGATTTTTGGTGCTCGCCGTGTTGGTAAAACGGTAATGATGCGTAAAATTGTGGACAACTATTCAGGTAGGACGATGATGCTCAACGGCGAAGACTACGACACATTAGCACTATTGGAGAATCGCTCAATAGCCAATTATCGGCATTTATTGGATGGTATTGATTTGCTGGCTATTGATGAGGCACAGAACATACCACAAATCGGTAGTATTCTGAAGTTGATAGTTGATGAAATACCGGGAATAAGTGTCTTGGCAAGTGGTTCTTCGTCATTCGATTTGCTGAATAAGACTGGTGAACCGTTGGTCGGCCGCAGTACGCAATTTCTCCTTACACCATTCTCGCAACGGGAAATCGCACAGACGGAAACGGCACTTGAAACCCGCCAGAACCTCGAAGCGCGCTTGATTTACGGTTCCTATCCCGAAGTAGTAATGATGGAGAACTATGAACGTAAAACAGACTACCTACGTGATATTGTCGGTGCATACCTGCTTAAAGATATCTTAGCAATTGACGGCTTAAAAAATTCGAGCAAGATGCGCGATCTACTGCGATTGATAGCTTTTCAGTTGGGCAGCGAAGTTTCTTACGAAGAGTTAGGTAAACAACTCGGCATGAGCAAGACGACCGTTGAAAAATACCTCGACCTATTGGAAAAGGTCTTCGTTATCTATCGTCTGGGGGCTTATTCGCGTAACCTACGCAAGGAGGTTACAAAAGCTGGCAAGTGGTACTTCTACGACAACGGCATTCGCAATGCCATTATCGGGGCTTTCTCACCGCTGGCCATTCGGCAGGATGTCGGTGCGCTGTGGGAGAACTACATCATCGGAGAGCGGCGCAAAGCGAACTTCAATGAGGGACTGCACAGGGAGTTCTATTTCTGGCGCACCTACGACAAACAGGAAATCGACCTGATTGAGGAGAGTGCCGACAGTCTTACCGCCTTGGAGTTCAAGTGGGGAAATAAAATGCCGGCCGCACCGAAAGCCTTCCAAGAAGCCTATCCCTATGCCGAGTTTCATGTGGTAAATCGGGAGAATTATTTGGAGTTCGTATAATCAATAAATTACGTATATGGAAACAAAACTACAATCCAAACAGCAATATCCGCGGTTTATCCAAAATAAACCGTGTGGTATTGACAAATTCGATGGAGGTTCGCAAGAAAGGTTGGCAAAAACTATTGCTCGCCATTTTTGTCAGAATGATTCATTGGATGAGGAATGTACTTTACCTCGAATTATCGGCATCGAAGGTATTTGGGGATCTGGAAAATCCAACGTGGTTAAAATGTTGGAACGTGAATTATCAGACGACTATTACTTTTTTGAGTATGACGCATGGGGACATCAAGAGGACTTGCAACGCCGCTCTATATTGGAATTGCTTACAAGCAAACTTATTGATGATGGTATCCTATCTGGAAATGCAACAATAAAAGTCAAAGGTGGAGGTACGAAAACCGTATCATGGTCTGAAAAGCTGAAATATTTATTAGCCCGTAAAACGGAGACCGTAACCGAAAAATATCCCCTTATCAGTAATGGTATGGTTGCGGCATTTTTGGTTGCAGTTTTAACTCCGATATTTACATTTATTGCGTATGCAGTAAAACCTACACCCACAACATGGTGGTTTTCTTTATTGTCTATTATCATAGCTGCACTGCCAGTTCTTATTGCATTGTGCGTTTGGAAATGGGCATATAGCAAAGATCATAAATATGGATGGAGTTATATGTTAGCTATTTATCAAGATAAAGTCGAAAAGGACGTTTGCTATGAGACTTTGAGCGAAGACGAACCAACGGTTTACGAGTTCAAAACATGGATGCAAGACATTTCTGATTTTATCAAGGAAAAAGGACAACGTAAATTAGTCCTTGTTTTTGACAACATGGATCGTCTCCCCGCTGAAAAAGTAAAAGAATTATGGTCTTCTATCCATACGTTCTTCGCCGATAGCGGTTTTGAAAATGTTTGGGCTGTTATTCCTTTCGATGAAACACATTTAGCTTGTGCATTCGGAGATGAGACCGACGAACAAACGAAACAACTGACCAAGTATTTTATCAATAAAACTTTCCCTATTGTTTATCGTGTTGCTCCTCCTGTTATTACCGACTATCGAAGTATATTCAACAAACTGTTTGTTGAAGCATTTGGAGAAACAGAAAATGAAGCGAAAGAAACTATAAATCGGATATTCAGATTGGTAAATCCTAATGCCAATGTTAGGGAAATTATATCATATATCAATGAGATGGTCGCTCTTAAACAAGAGTGGTGTAACGAAATTTTGATGATAAACATAGCATTGTTCTGTTTGAAGAAGACGGATATTCTGGCAAATCCAGTAGAACAAATATTGTCCGGCGACTATCTGAATGGCATTCAAACAATAATTAACAATGATCTGCAAACACAACGCGAAATTGCAGCTTTGGTATATGGTGTCGATGTTGAAGATGCTCGACAAATTCCATTGAAAAAATATATTGAAGGCTGCATCAACGGAGAAGAAGACCACGACATAAATCAATATGCAGAGACTAATAAACAATTTGACACTGTATTAGAAGAAGTTATACAATGTATGGACAATGCGCTTATCGATAAGATTATACATTGTTTGCATAAATTAACTCGAAAGAGCGATGTTATTCTGCGTGTATGGCAAAGAATAGCACAATTGAAATTAAAAGAATCCATAGAGAAGCAGGTGTTCCCTGTCGAATACCAAGAACTGCTGTTGCATTTAGACACGGAAAGCCAAAACCATGTGATTGCTCAATTATATAAGAAGATAGTTCGGTTCAATGACTTCAATGGCGGCGACTATTTCAAAACGTTAGATGCAATAGACAGGTTTATTGCGCAAAATAAGTTGGCGTGCGATTTTACGTCATTGATTGAAGCAAAAACAGTCAAGCCAAATACATTTATCGATTATATTCAAGCTGCAAATGCAACAGATGCTGCCTATCGGGATAACGCGACAACTAAAGCATATAAATATTATCAAGTAGCAACAAATTCGGAGGCGCTCGATAATTATTTGGCAAACTTACTACCCGATAATTTCGACCATGCAGATATTGTAAAAACGTTAAAAGATAATTCTACCTATACGTTTCCAACGCTTTTGCAAGCGATCACGAATTGCATTGATGAACAGAATGTAAATAAAGATAATATAGGGGCTATATTTACAACCTATCGTTTATTGGCATCTGACGAAGAAAGACCTTTACCTGTAACGTTAGATTCAACCTACATAAATCAGTTGCATTCTGAATTAGAAACTGATGGCCGAAACATTAAAGAGTCTGGATATTACGATTTAGTCGCCATGCAATTGGCACATGGTCATTCCGTTTCCTTAATAGAGGGTGGAGATATAAAATATGTTGCAGAACTCATGGACTATTATGTGGATCATGGAGACTTATTAGTAAATAGTGTGGGATGGAATATACCGCTATTAAATGAAACACTACAATACATGGTAAATCATAAACTTGGCTATAAATTATTGCTCTCAGACATATTGCCCCAATTTGAAGATATTAAGAACAGAATAGGTGTAACGGATGAGGTATTTATCGAGCATTTAGCAGAGTGGAATACCGATTTGGATAAGTATATCACTAAGAACAATATTAAAGATGTAATTCCTGACGCATCTTTTTACGATTTGACCACTAAAATAAGCAATGTCCTGACCGATCATATCAATAAAATAGCGTTCGAAGCGTTGTCTGAAATAAGTGTTGATACATTATACGCCCAAAGAACAGCACATACATCATATTATTGGTTTGTCGCAATAAAACATTTACTGGCTAAAATCAAATCCTTGCCAGATAACTTGACTGAATTTGGCAAAAAGATTCTGATGGATATTGCTTCTGGAACTCAAAGTTTGAATCCTTTCCCTAATTGTTTCAAGAATATAGTTGAAAGATTGGATAAACGAAAAATTAAATCGACAGTTACCGATATAAGAAATGATTTCTGCATCGGTAAAAAGACTATCAATGCAATAAAGTTTCAATTTTTCGAAACATGGCTTAGATCGCATGGTAATTTGAAAAGTCAAGCTGGAGACGTTATTGATAAAATAGTGAAACCTGTAATTTCCGATGGGGCATGCCGTTCATTGATTCTGCAAAACAAAGATTTTTATATGGATTTAATAAATACAGCAGGGGATGATGCTTATGAATTGAAAAAGAGTCTCCGAAACCTCATACAAAAAGATTCAGATCCGCAATTGGTTAAATTTGTCAATTCGATAGATTCAGTACCTGAGGTTGAAACCGCGTAAGTATTTGTCTAACAAGTCCGAATTTTACGATTTTACCCGTCAGAACTGAAGTGCCCCCCCAAAAAATTGTATCCAACTTTTGGGGGTCACTTCAAACTTCGATAGGGATAATTTTCAATTTTGGGGACTTGTTAGACAGTCTCATTATCTGGTAGCAGTTTACACAGCACCGGATCGTTTTTGATACGCTCCAGTTCCTCCTGCACAATCTGCTTCACCTCTTCCTTGATGCGCCGGTAGTTCGCCTGCACCGTTTCCTTCATGCGGTCGTTGCCGTCCTCGTCCGTGAAGTTTGTAATGACGGGAATTTTCTTGTAGGCACTTTCTTCCCGTTTCACCTTTTCGGCATCCACCACAATCTCGCAATGAAAAATCTTCTGCTCGATACGCTCGTTGAAGTTGTCGGATACAGAACCGACAAACATTCCCTGCGTAAGCCCGGAAATCTTACTCGGTGGAATGAGCGCGTCCATCTGCGTGTTGATGGAGGTGGAAACATCCTGCCGGTTGATGGAGATGGACTGCCGTTTCTGCAACACCTTACCGAACCGCTCGGAGAGCGTCTTGGCTGTTTCCCCCACCACCTGACCGGAGAAAATATTGCCGACAGTGTTCATCACCACTTTCGCCTCTTTGTCCCCGTAGTCACGCACTAACTGGCTGAAATCCTGAAAGCCCAGACACACGGCAACCTTGTTGCTTCGGGCGGTAGCTATAAGATTGTCCAACCCTTTGAAGTATATTGTGGGCAACTCGTCGATGATGACCGATGACTTCAGCATCCCCTTCTTGTTGATGAGCTTCACGATACGGGAATTATACAGACCGAGTGCCGCACCGTAGATATTCTGACGGTCGGGATTGTTACCCACGCAGAGGATTTTCGGCTCTTCGGGATTGTTGATGTCCAGCGTAAACTCGCTGTCTGACATCACCCAGTAGAGCTGCGGTGAAATCATCCTCGAAAGCGGGATTTTTGCCGACGCTATCTGACCCATGAGCTGCTCCGCAGCCCCTCCAAGCCACGCATCCATGAACGGCGAAAGGTAGTTCTCCAGCTCCGGATAAGAGGTCAGTATCGGAAATATATCCTCGTAACGGCGGTTCAGAAACTCGATAGCATGGGGAAACGTGCAAAACTTCCCGTTCTGATAGATTTTGAGATACCAGATAATACTGGCAAACAGAATGATAGGTGACTCCACGAAGAAGTCGCCCTGCTTTTGCACCCACGTTTTATTGAGGTTGAGCATTATTGTGTAGGCACTCTCATAGGCATCCGTAATATCTTCCATAAAATCCGGGTGAATGGGATTGCACCGATGAGAGCGTCGCGGGTCGTCGAAGTTGATCACATAGAACTTCGGCTTTACCTTGTAGCCGTCCGGGTGGTTCAGCAAATGGTTGTAGGCAATAGTAGATAGGTCGGGATACTTGAAATCGTAGATGTATTGACTAAAGCCCTTTTCAATCTGTTGCTTGATAAAATTGTTTACCACGGCATAGGACTTGCCGCTGCCCGGCGTACCCAACACGATGGACGCACGGAAGGGATTAACTACATTGATCCAACCGTTGTTCCAGCGTTTCCTGTAATAGAAACGTGTCGGCAGATTGACCGAATACTCGCTTTCGATAAGCCTCGTTTCCTGCATGAAACTCTCGTTCTCGTTGTTGAAAACATCCTCCATCAAATTGTGTTTCAACAGGCGGCTCATCCACAGACCACCCATCAACAGGCAGACATAGCCCGTTCCAATGGTAAGGACATACAGTCCCGTCACCGCTTCAAGCGGCAGCGGCAGGGGCAGCAACCACCAGTTCAGGAAAAACAGCACGAACCCGACGGCAAATGCTGTCCAGATTCTCCCCCAAGTGATTTTCTCACCCTTGACACCCTTCGTACCCAGACAGGACAAGGCAAGCAAAAGGACGGAAAACAGCTTCGTGTAGAGAATGGAATGGAACAGCCCCGCCGTGCGGTCGAAGTTCAGAAGGATTTTGTCCACCACGCCGATGTTCACGCCCCACAGCCGGATGGCTTCGTAGCAGAACCAGTACACGTTCATGACCACTAAAATGATACTCACGGCACGCAGAAAATCCATGATTTTCGCCAATGCCCTCAAATCGTCTTCTTGTTGTGACATACATTGATTTTTTAATTGTTGATACTCTGATTACATACCCAAGCCCTTGCGTTTTTTCTTCTTTTTGCGCTTCATCGCCCGGATGAAAGCCTCTTCCTCGGCATCTACCGCCGGACCTTCGGGAGTGAGCAAGCCCATACCGCCCGATATATCTTCACTGTCGTAGGCGGTCTGCCCGTGTGCCTTGTCCGCAGCATCCACAGGGATGGATAGCGGTATCGGCGGTTGTCCGGCGTATGGCAGGGTGAAGTGTTCCTGCAAGGCATTCGCCGAAAGCTCCTTACCCATGCGCGAACCGTTCAGCACGCATCCCGTGCGGTGGTCGATGAAGGTAGCCCCATAGATGCGCCCTTCCTCTGTGTAGCGCAGTACGGTGTCGATGCCCTTCTCTTTGAGTTGGGATACAAATTTGTCCTTGTCATAAGTGCCTTGCAGCACGGAAAGGACGGTGCGTTTCGTCATGTCTGCCAGTTTCCTATCCTTGATTTCCGATTTGGAACGGACAAACTTCTTCTGTACGGCTTCATAGCCTGCGGACTTCCCGAAAAGCGAGGATTTGAACGGGTTGCCCACCTTGTTACCCTTGTCGTCCGTGACGGAATAGACCAGCCCGTGATACTCCCGTCCGCGCACGTTGCCCCTCGCTTCCTCCACCGTCATATTATATAAGGAAAGGAGCGCACGGTATTCGCCCATCGTCTGGAAACGGTACTGCCCATTCAGAGCCTTCACGGTGTTGCCTACCTGCTTCTTCACATCACCTGCCGATGCGGCCACCTTGCGCAACGGATTATCCAATCTCTGATTTTTACGTTCTGCCGGATGCAATCCGTACTTCTGTTCCAGTTCCCTGCGGATACGGTCGCTGCGGCGGTAGAGAAAATCCCGGTTGAGCCTTTTCCCGTTCTCGTCCACGTTGACCGTCACGATGTGCAGGTGGTGGCGGTCGATGTCCTCGTGCTTGAATACAAGATAAGGCTGGTTTCCGAAACCGAGTTTTTCCAGATACTCGCGGGCGATATTCTGCAACTCAATATCGGTCAGCACATCCTCCGGGTGCGGGTTGAGAGAGATATGCACCACCGGCTTCTCGATCTTCATCTGCGGTGGCAGGAAGGTGAGAAAACCCTCCATCGCCTTGCCTATGTCCACCGTTCCCGAACCGTCATTGTAGATGCGGTTGGTGGTGAGAAGCCGCCCCTGCGCCTCGTTAATCTTCTCCCCGTTGTAGGCAATCGCGCCGTACAACGAACTTCCTACACTGATTTTTGCGACCATTTTGCCTCCATTTCCCTTGAAAGTTCCACAATCCGGCGGCTCAGTTTCACGAGTTCGACGGTGTGTTGCTCTAATTTGTAGAGCAACGCCATCGCCTTTTTCTCTGAAAAATGCAGCCTCAGTTCCTTCACGACTTGGTTGTAATTCGTACCCACGGCACGGAATTGTGCATGAAAATCCGACAGTTTGGTGTAATAGTCCACCAACGTCTTGTCCACCTTCAGCACCTTGAACGGTTGCCCGAAGAAGTGCGCTTTGAGGAAAACAGACCGTGCATAGACACCCGATTTTCCGAACATGGCGAGGAAACGGTTGTGTTCCTCCTCGTTGAAACGGACGGTGTACCGGTACACCGCCGGATCAAGTTTGGGATTTCTCCCTGATTTGCTTTTCCTTTTCTCTTTCATATTACTTTGGATTTAGCGGATTGACGGCATAAGCCGCCGCTTCGGATTACAGCACCGCAGTTCTGAAAGGCTTCCCGACTTCGGAGGGAAAGCCCGCCCCCTGCAAGGGCAAGTGCTTTTCGTGGCTGCTCAAAATATTTTGAGCGGCTGAAAAGACATCTTGCTATGTTCAGGTGAACATAAAAATCCGTCAGGGGACGGATTGGGAAAATACCTTTCAGGACTCCGGGCCGCGCGTCATCGGCGAACCCTGCTGTCCGGGTGCAAAGTTACGCCCTTAAAGCGGTATCGGACAGATGCTTGACCCGGTCAATGACTGCCAACCGGCGCAACGTGCCGCCACTTGCCGGAGAAGTGATACAGGTTCCAAAATATACTTGTTTATTTGCAGCATGATTCAAGAAACGAACGATTTGAAGATATGATAAACGGAACATTCAAATACCCGGAAATCCGCTTCTTCGGATACTTGCCGAAACGGATACCCGAACCGTCGGAAACCCGGTTCTCCGACAATTCGGTGACGTATGGATTCAATGACTTCATGACGCAATGTCGTCAATCACCATTTGTCCGACGCACCGCTTCACCACAGAACCGGATACGCGACGACCCGCCTGCGTGTGTAGTCACGGAAGCGGATGGTGCGACAGCCAAATCCGTATGGAAACAGAAAAACAAATCATCAACAATTAAAATAAATGGAACTATGAGTAAGGAAATCTTCGTTGCATTCGCAACACAGAAAGGTGGCATCGGCAAATCCACTGTCACGGCACTTGCCGCCAGCTACCTGCACAACGTGAAAGGCTACAATGTCGCCGTCGTGGACTGCGACGACCCGCAGCACAGCATCCACGGGCTGCGCGAACACGAAATGGGGCTTATCGACAGCAGCACCTACTTCAAGGCTCTCGCTTGCGACCATTTCCGCCGGATCAAAAAGAACGCCTACACCATCGTCAAAAGCAATGCGGTGAACGCCCTCGACGATGCCGAGAGGATGATTGCCACTGAGGACGTGAAACCCGACGTGGTGTTCTTCGACATGCCCGGCACACTCCGAAGCAACGGCGTGATAAAGACGCTCTCGCAGATGGACTACATTTTCACTCCGCTGAGTGCCGACCGCTTTGTCGTGGAGAGTACCCTGAAATTCGTCACGATGTTCCGCGACAGGCTGATGACTACCGGACAGGCGAAAACAAAGGGGCTGCATCTGTTCTGGACGATGGTGGACGGCAGGGAGAGGAACGACTTGTACGGCATCTACGAGGAAGTGATAGCCGAAATGGGCTTTCCGGTACTTTCCACCCGCTTGCCCGACAGCAAGAAGTTCCGCCGTGACCTTTCGGAAGAGCGCAAGAGCGTTTTCCGCTCCACCATCTTCCCGATGGACACGGCACTGCTGAAAGGGAGTGGCATCCGGGAGTTTTCCGAAGAGATAAGCGACATCATCAGACCGCAGTGAGCATGGGCAGCAGGAAAGTGAACACGGAAGGCATCGACGAGGAACTGCTGTTAGCCTCCATCGGGCGGCGCACACAGGACGGGACACTGCGCCCCGCACAGGAAGTACCCGCAGCTGCACCGACCGAAGAGGACACCGCCGCACCGGAACCATCTCCTGTGCAACCCGTAACACGGGAAAAAGCGCAGAGGGAAAGTGGACGCCGGAAAAGGCAGGACGAGGACTACAACGAGCTATTCCTGCGCCGCAACGAGATAAAGACCCGCCAATGTGTCTATATCAGCCGTGACGTCCACGGCAAGATCCTCAGAATCGTGAACGACATCGCCGGAGGGGAAATCTCAGTAGGCGGATATGTGGATACCGTGCTGCGCCAGCATCTGGAACAGCACAAGGAGAGAATCAACGAACTGTACAAGAAACAACGTGAAGATCTGATTTGAAAATGGAAAAAGAAATGACACCGAATGAAAAAAGACCACAGCAAGACTGCGGAGGTATGTTTACCCAAGTGCAGGCGAGTGTGGAAATACTGTCGCCTGTCCCGGTAAGCGGCAAATGCAGTGAGAAGGACTATGAACGCCTGTTCATCCGCGACCCGGAAGTAAAGGCACGTGAGGGGAAGATGGCGTATGTGCGCCCGGAGTACCACGAGCGTATCATGCGTATCACCCGTGTAATCGGGCATGACCGGCTTACGCTGTCCGCTTACATCGACCATGTGCTGACGCACCACTTCAACCAGTGCGAAGATGCGATAAAGAGCCTTTATGCCCGAAATTACAATTCAGTATTCTAACCAAAAACGGAAGGATATGAATTACACAATCAGCATGACAGACATTCTGCTGGCGGTATCGGTCGGCTGCAACCTCTGGTTCCTGTTCCTGCTCCTTTACGAGCGCATCATGGACACGCGGATTGTCCGCTTCTTCAAGGGCATTGTCGGATTATGGCGGTCACTGGACGGGAATGAGGCTAAACGCATAGCGGCACACGAGGAAGTCCCTGCGGAAAAGGCGGACATCATCGGCAAGAGCCGTTTCAGGATGGCATCCACCCGGACAACCGCTGCCATACCGACGCAAGAAGCCGCCACTATTGAAAAAGGCATTGAGCTGTCGGAGGAAGAGGCTACTTTTGACGACGGAAAAACGGGAAACGCATCCCGCCCGGCACAAGTCCCGGAGGAAAAACTCGATGAGACCTTCACGAGCATACCGCCGGAGGAACTGGGATACGGGGACGACGAACCGGAAGAGGACGCCTCGGACACGCCACGGGCTTCGGGCAGCAGCTTTGACGAGATTGACGACGCCTGCAAGACCGCCAAAAACCCGGACGCGACACAGGCGGAACGTGAAAAGGCGGCTAAGGTGTTCACCGACATGGAGGGCACGGAGTTGTACGAGAAAATGATGGAAGGCTCTTCGGAGATAGGCATCCGCATCAAGGGGCTTATCGAGATTCGGCTGAAGAAATCTGAAAAGGAGTTCGTCGTGCCGGACAACATCGAGGAGTTCGACATTCGCAACTATGTATGACAACAATAAAAGAAATGAACATGAAAGAATGACATCAACCCACGCGGCGAGGAAACGCAAGGCGCATCCCCATCCGCAACGGACACGCCCACGTCCGTGGAAACAAACGGGCATCCACTAAAACCAAAGTAAAGAAACAAAGTATCAACCGCCCGACAAAGGACCATCCACCCTTTTGACGGCAAAAAACAAGAACAGTTTATGAACAAGAACATCTTGAAAAACAGAAAAGCAATCCTCTCCGCGGCACTTGTCATCGCCGCAACCGCCTCCGCTTTCGCGCAGGGAAACGGCATCGCGGGCATCAACGAAGCCACCTCTATGGTGAGTTCTTATTTCGACCCCGGAACTAAACTGATATACGCCATCGGTGCAGTCGTCGGGCTTATCGGGGGCGTAAAAGTGTACGGCAAGTTTTCATCGGGCGACCCCGACACCAGCAAGACAGCCGCCTCGTGGTTCGGCGCGTGCATCTTCCTGATTGTTGCCGCCACCATCCTGCGCTCATTCTTCCTTTAATAAATAATGTATGGCTGAATACCCAATCAACAAGGGTATCGGCCGTCCGGTAGAGTTCAAGGGCTTGAAGGCACAGTACCTCTTCATCTTCTGCGGAGGTCTGCTGGCTCTCTTCGTCCTGTTCGTCATCCTCTACATGGTCGGTATCGACCAGTGGATATGTATCGGCTTCGGCGCGGCATCGTCCTCCCTCCTTGTATGGCAGACCTTCGCGCTGAACGCCCGGTACGGTGAACACGGGCTGATGAAATTAGGAGCGGCACGGAGCCATCCCCGATACCTTATCAACCGGCGGCGGATAACCCGTCTGTTCAAACGACAACGAAAGGAAGAAAGACAATGAGGAATACATCGAAAATGACAACACTGGAAAACAGGTTCCCACTTTTAGCGGTGGAGCATGGCTGCATCATCTCAAAGGACGCCGACATCACGGTGGCTTTCGAGGTGGAACTACCGGAACTTTACACCGTGACGGGTGCGGAGTACGAGGCGATACACAGTTGCTGGTGCAAGGCTATCAAGGTGCTGCCGGACTACTCCGTCGTCCACAAACAGGACTGGTTCATCAAGGAACGCTACAAACCGGAGCTTCAGAAGGACGACATGAGCTTTTTAAGCCGCTCTTTCGAGCGTCACTTCAACGAGCGTCCGTACCTGAAACACACCTGCTACCTCTACCTGACCAAGACAACAAAGGAGCGTAACCGGATGCAGAGCAATTTCAGCACGCTGTGCCGGGGACATATCATCCCGAAGGAGCTGGACAGGGAAACCACGACCAAGTTCTTGGAAGCCTGCGAACAGTTCGAGCGCATCATGAACGACAGCGGGCTTGTCAGGCTGCGCCGCCTCTCCACCGATGAGATTGTGGGTACTGAGGGAAAGACGGGACTTATTGAACGCTACTTCTCGCTCATGCCGGAAGGTGACACCACCTTGCAGGACATCGAGCTTTCGGCAAGGGAGATGCGCATCGGCGACAACCGCCTGTGTCTGCACACCCTCTCCGACGCGGAAGACCTGCCGGGCAAGGTGGCTACCGACACCCGTTACGAGAAGCTCTCCACCGACCGGAGTGACTGCCGACTGTCATTCGCCTCCCCGGTGGGGCTTCTGCTCTCCTGCAACCATATCTACAACCAGTATGTGCTGATAGACAACAGTGAGGAAACCTTGCAGAAGTTCGAGAAGTCCGCCCGTAACATGCAGTCGCTATCTCGCTATTCAAGGAGCAACAGCATCAACCGCGAGTGGATAGACCAATACCTGAACGAAGCCCATTCCTACGGACTGACCTCGGTACGGGCACACTTCAACGTCATGGCGTGGAGCGACGATGCGGAGGAACTGAAGCATATCAAGAACGACGTGGGCAGCCAGTTGGCAAGCATGGAATGCGTGCCGCGCCACAACACCATCGACTGCCCGACACTCTACTGGGCGGCGATACCCGGCAATGCGGCGGACTTCCCGGCGGAAGAGAGTTTCCACACCTTCATCGAACAGGCGGTGTGCCTGTTCACAGAGGAAACCAACTACCGCAGCTCGCTCTCGCCCTTCGGCATCAAGATGGTGGACAGGCTCACGGGAAAACCGCTGCACCTTGACATCTCCGACCTGCCCATGAAGCGAGGTATCACGACCAACCGCAACAAGTTCGTGCTGGGTCCTTCGGGCAGCGGCAAGTCTTTCTTCATGAACCACCTCGTGCGCCAATATTATGAGCAAGGCGCACATGTGGTATTGGTGGACACGGGAAACTCCTATCAGGGCTTGTGCGGCATGATCCGACGCAAGACAGGCGGAGCGGACGGTGTGTATTTCACCTACACGGAAGATAAGCCCATCAGCTTCAACCCGTTCTACACCGACGATTACATCTTCGACGTGGAGAAGAAGGACAGCATCAAGACCCTGTTGCTGACGCTCTGGAAGTCGGAGGACGACAAGGTGACAAAGACGGAGAGCGGCGAGCTGGGCAGTGCCGTGAGTGCCTATATTGAGCGCATCCAATCCGACCGTAGCATCGTGCCGTCGTTCAACACCTTCTACGAGTATATGCGTGACGACTACCGCAAGGAACTGGCACAGCGTGACATCAAGGTGGAGAAGTCCGACTTCAACATCGACAACATGCTCACCACCATGCGGCAGTATTACCGGGGCGGGCGTTACGATTTCCTGCTCAACTCCACGGAGAACATCGACCTGCTCGGCAAGCGGTTCATCGTCTTCGAGATAGATTCGATTAAAGAAAACCGCGAACTGTTCCCCGTCGTGACCATCATCATCATGGAAGCCTTCATCAACAAGATGCGGCGGCTGAAAGGCGTGCGGAAACAGCTTATCGTGGAAGAGGCTTGGAAGGCCCTCTCATCGGCGAACATGGCTGAATATCTGCGCTATATGTATAAGACGGTCAGAAAATATTACGGCGAGGCAATCGTGGTGACGCAGGAGGTGGACGACATTATCAGTTCTCCGGTGGTCAAAGAGAGCATTATCAACAACTCGGATTGTAAAATCCTGCTTGACCAAAGGAAATATATGAACAAGTTCGACCAGATACAGGCGTTGCTCGGACTGACGGAAAAGGAGAAGTCGCAGATACTCTCCATCAACATGGCGAACAACCCTTCACGGCTCTACAAGGAGGTGTGGATAGGCTTGGGCGGCACGCAGTCGGCGGTCTATGCCACGGAGGTCAGCGCGGAAGAGTATCTGGTGCGCCCGTAAAGGGAATTTGACGAATGTCGCTTTGGCAAGCGACTGGGCAAGTGTTTAAAATGCCCATTAACAACCGCTTACCGGAGGGGGAAACCCCATAAGGGAACACAGCACGTTGGTAAAGCCATAAGTCAGCCAACTATCAGGCTGCGACTGAATGGCAAGTTAAAAAGATAGATATAAGGATAAAGCCTGCATTGGTTGAACGATAGTCCGAGCAGTCGTATCCTTGGGCGGTGACGGAAGATAGTTATATACGTCACACTGCGGTACTACACCGATGACAGATAGCGGATGTAGCATAAACTGACCGCAGGGCAACTGCCATAAGCAGTAAAGGACGAAAGTCGTATCCGACAATCTATCGCGCCAAACAGTTGTCAAGTTCCTAAACGGGGATTGCCTAAACCGGAACGCCGCAAGGCTATTAGGTGTAGACCTATGAATATCCGGCATGGCAACGGAGCTTCCATAGTAGTCTGAGCAGGGTAACGCCCTGTACATGGCGAAGGGAAGCAGCTAATTAAGTTTAACAATTTAACGGAAAATGTGTGAGACATGAGAAATCCAAAGAATGTGTTAAACAGTCTGTCTAAACACAGCGGTAATTCAAACTACAAGTTTGAGCGGCTGTATAGAGTGCTGTTTAATGCGGAAATGTTTTATGTGGCCTACGAGCGCATTTACGCAAAACCGGGCAACATGACAGCAGGAACTGACGGTAAAACCGTCAGTGGAATGAGCATTGAACGCATTGAGCAACTGATTGAAAGTCTGAAAAACGAGACTTATCAACCAGCTCCGTCCAAAAGGGCGTACATACCGAAGAAAAACGGCAAGAAACGTCCGCTTGGCATCCCCTCATTCAACGACAAGTTGGTGCAGGAAGTGGTGAGAATGATACTGGAAGCTATCTACGAGGGCAGTTTTGAGCATACCTCACACGGGTTTCGGCCCGGGCGTAGTTGCCATACCGCACTTATCAGCATACAGAAGTCATTCACAGCCGTGAAATGGTTCATCGAGGGCGACATCAAAGGGTTCTACGACAACATCGATCATGATGTGTTGATAGGCATCCTGCGGGAACGCATCGCCGACGAGAGATTTCTACGGCTTATCCGCAAATTCCTTAACGCCGGATACATCGAAGATTGGGTGTTTCACAGAACGTACAGCGGGACACCGCAGGGCGGTATCGTCAGTCCTATATTGGCGAATATCTACCTCGACAAGTTCGACAAGTACATCCGGGAATACATCAATCGGTTCAACAAGGGGGAAATACGGAAAGGCAACGCTCAGTACAAGCTCTACGAGCAGCGGAGATACCGGCTGGCTAAGAAGCTGAAAAATGAGAAAGATGAAAAGGTAAGAGAACAGATGACCGCTGAAATCAAGCGGCTACGGGAAGAAAGGCACAAGTTTCCCGCGCGTAATGAAATGGACAGCAGTATCAAACGCATAAAATACGTTCGGTACGCAGATGACTTTCTGATTGGAATAATCGGTAGTCTGGAAGACTGCAAAACGGTAAAAGAGGACATTAAAAACTATTTGAAAGAGGCTCTTAAACTGGAACTGTCAGATGAAAAGACACTGATAACCAACGCACAGAAACCCGCCAAGTTCCTCGGATTCGACATTTTTATCCGTAGGAGCAATGATTTACGCAAGGATAAAAACGGTAGAACGGTCAGGGCGTTCGGACACGTCCCGGTCTTGTATCTGAATTTTGAAACGATGCGAAAGAAACTCTTTGACTACAAGGCCGCAAGAATAGCGGTCGTGAACGGCAAAGAGGTATGGAAATCCATCGTCAGAACGTACATGATCGATTTGGACGACCTGGAAATAGTCAGTCAGTTCAACGCCGAAATCCGGGGATTCTACAACTACTACTCGATAGCCAATAACAGCCCGGCCATCAACTCTTTCTATCACATCATGTCATACAGCATGTACAAGACTTTCGCAAGAAAGTACAAGTCGTCTGTAAAGAAAATCCTATTCCAGTACAAAAAGGACGGGACGTTCAAAGTGGCATATGAGAACAGTAAGGGTAAAACGCTCTACCAATCATTCTATCACGACGGTTTCAAACGCAAAAAAATCGCAGGGGCTACCTCATGCGACACTATCCCGCGGACAGTTACAATAACGGGCGGTCGTAACAGCCTAATGGAAAGGCTGAAACTCCAAGTCTGCGAATTATGCGGTGCTACGGACAAACTCGAAATGCACCATGTCCGCAAACTCAAAGACCTGAAAGGTAAGTCCGATTGGGAGAAGAACATGATCGCACGGCGGCGCAAAACGCTGGCGGTCTGCTCGAAATGTCATGCAAAGATAGACCCCGACCGACGGATCAGACTGAATTAATTAGTGGAGAGCCGGATACAGGGAGACTTGTAAGTCCGGTTCGGGGGCGAGTGCCCGGAAACCTATCATAGAAATATGACAAGGCGCTGGGTACTTAGCCTACGCGTACACCACCGAGGAAACGGAAAAAGTGGAGGTTTACCGTCTGGCGGAGAAGCTGGGCGACGACATCGAAGCCGCCATCCGGCAGCTTGCCGAAAGGCGGAGAAACAAGGAATAACTAAAAAACAGAATGTATCAACCAAAAAAGAAAAACGCGTATGAATTTACCAAAAGTGAAAATGCTGCAAGTCAGCAAGTGCCTTATCGGATTGGCGGTCATGATGCTGCAATCCTGCGACGTGGCCGACAACCGCCGCGACATGCTGTGCGGGAACTGGGAGAGCGTGGAGGGAAAACCTGACGTGCTTATCTACAAGGAGGGCGAAGCCTACAAAGTGACGGTGTTCCGTCGTAGCGGTCTGCGCCGCAAGCTCAAGCCGGAAACCTATCTCTTGCAGGAGGAGAACGGCAACCTGTTCATGAACACCGGCTTCCGCATCGACGTGTCCTACAACGAGGCCACGGATGTGCTGACTTTCTCGCCAAACGGGGACTATGTGCGGGTGAAGCCGCAGCCGGGACATCCGACCGAAGAATAACAACCACTAAAATCCAAAGTAACATGAGAACAAGAATAACAATGATTATCTGCCTGTGCCTGCTTTTCGCGGGCAGGGCAAGCGCACAGTGGGTCGTAAGCGATCCGGGCAATCTAGCGCAGGGCATCATCAATGCCTCCAAAAACATCATCCATACCTCCAAGACCGCCACGAACATGGTGAGCAACTTTCAGGAGACGGTGAAAATCTATCAGCAGGGCAAGAAGTATTACGATGCCCTCAAATCGGTGAACAATCTGGTCAAGGACGCCCGCAAGGTGCAGCAGACCATCCTGATGGTGGGCGACATCACAGACATCTATGTGAACAGTTTCCAACGGATGCTCCGTGACGGGAATTTCAGACCCGAAGAGCTTTCCGCAATCGCTTTCGGCTACACGAAACTGCTGGAGGAAAGCAACGAAGTGTTGACGGAACTCAGGAACGTGGTGAACATCACCACGCTCTCCATGACCGACAAGGAGCGCATGGACGTGGTGGAACGCTGCCACTCGAAGATGAAGCGTTACCGCAACCTCGTGAGCTACTACACGAACAAGAACATCTCCGTGAGTTACCTGCGTGCGAAAAAGAAGAACGACCTCGACCGCATCATGGGGCTGTACGGGAACATGAACGAAAGATACTGGTAGCCTATGAAGTTCGACAACCTTCATCAGATTTTACGTTCACTTTATGAGCAGATGATGCCGCTGTGTGGGGACATGGCTGGTGTGGCGAAAGGCATCGCCGGGCTGGGTGCGCTGTTCTACGTCGCCTACCGGGTATGGCAGTCGCTGGCGAGAGCTGAACCGATAGACGTATTCCCGATGCTCCGTCCTTTTGCCATCGGTCTGTGCATCATGTTCTTCCCGACTGTGGTGCTGGGCACGATAAACAGCATCCTCTCACCCGTCGTACAGGGCACGGCAAAGATGCTGGAGGCGGAAACGCTGGACATGAACCGATACCGGGAGCAGAAGGACAAACTGGAATACGAGGCGATGGTACGCAACCCCGAAACCGCCTACCTCGTGTCCAACGAGGAATTTGACAAGCAACTGGAGGAACTCGGCTGGTCGCCCTCCGACATGGTGACGATGGCGGGAATGTATATCGACCGGGGAATGTACAACATGAAGAAGAGCATCCGCGACTTCTTCCGCGAGATACTCGAACTGCTGTTCCAAGCCGCCGCCCTCGTGATAGACACCGTCCGCACCTTCTTTCTCGTGGTGCTGGCGATTCTCGGTCCGATAGCCTTCGCCCTGTCGGTATGGGACGGTTTCCAAAACACGCTCACGCAGTGGATATGCCGCTATATACAGGTCTATCTGTGGCTACCGGTATCGGACATGTTCAGCACCATACTGGCGAAGATACAGGTTCTGATGCTGCAAAACGACATCGAGCGGATGCAGGCAGACCCGAACTTCTCGCTGGATTCGAGCGACGGGGTGTATATCGTATTCCTCTGCATCGGCATCATCGGCTACTTTACCATTCCCACCGTTGCGGGCTGGATTATCCAAGCCGGAGGCATGGGCGGTTACGGTCGCAACGTGAACCAGATGGCGGGACGAGCCGGAAGCATGGCGGGCAGCGTGGCGGGTGCAGCCGCAGGAAACGCAGTCGGACGTGTCGGCAAATTGCTGAAATAATCAATGTGCAATCATAAATTGGAAAATATAAATGGAATTCAAATCACTTAGAAACATCGAATCGTCGTTCAGGCAGATACGCCTGTTCGGTATCGTCTTCCTCTCGCTGTGCGCCGTGGTGACGGTGTGGAGCGTGTGGAACTCCTACCGTTTCGCAGAGAAGCAACGGGAGAAAATCTATGTGCTGGACAACGGCAAGAGCCTGATGCTCGCCTTGTCTCAGGATTTGTCGCAGAACCGCCCGGCGGAGGCACGGGAACATGTGCGCCGTTTCCACGAGATGTTCTTCACGCTATCACCTGAAAAAAGCGCGATTGAACACAACGTGAAACGTGCCTTGCTGCTGGCGGACAAGAGCGTGTACCACTATTATTCGGACTTCGCGGAGAAGGGGTACTACAACCGCATCATCGCCGGGAACATCAACCAAGTGCTGAAGGTGGACAGCGTGGTGTGCGACTTCAACGCCTATCCCTACCGTGCCGTGACCTACGCCACACAGAAAATCATCCGGCAGAGCAACGTCACCGAGCGCAGCCTCGTGACCACCTGCCGCCTGCTGAACGCATCGCGGTCGGATGACAACCCGAACGGTTTTACCATCGAGGGTTTCACCATCATTGAGAACAAGGATTTACAGACTATCAAACGGTAACAGGACATGAAAAGTATCAGAAAATCAATGTGGGGCATGTATTGGAAACTCCACGACAAACGGAAACGCTTGGCGGCAAGTCTCAAAGGGTATCTGGACGGCTTGCCGCCGGAAACACGCCGCCGCATCGTGCTGGGGATGTTCGCCGCCTTCGCGGTGCTTGCCCTTTACACCTTCGGCAGAGCCGTCTATGACATCGGCAGGAACGACGGCTCACATATGGAAACGGGACACGCCGGACGGGTGGAACTGCCGACCCCGGCGGAAACAGGCAATCACTTAACACCTTATTTATATGGAACAGACAAAGAATGAACCGACGAAAGAGAACAAAGCTGCTCCCGAAACGGGGAAACCGAAAAAGGAGCGCGAACCGCTGACAGAGGCGCAACGGCTGAAACGGCAGAAGATGATCGTGCTGCCCGCTATGGTGTTGGTGTTCATCGGGGCGATGTGGCTGATATTCGCCCCGTCCTCCGGCAAGGAGCAACCGCCGGGAACGGACGGATACAACACCGAGATGCCCGACGCTGACAAGGCGAACCGGCAGATTATCGGCGACAAGCTGAAAGCCTACGAGCATGGGGAGATGGAAGAGCGTCAGGAGAGCCGCAACCGTGCCATCGGGCAGCTGGGCGACATGTTCGACCGCGAGATAGCGGGAACGGAGAACGGAGTGGACTTCGACCTCGCCAATCCGGGCGGCAAGGAAGAAAGGGCAAAGCCAGCCACGCCGCAGACCATCCAGTCCTCCGCAGCCGCCTACCGTGACCTGAACGCCACGCTCGGAAACTTCTACGACCAGCCGAAAAACGACAATGCGGAGATGGACGAATTGTTGGAGCGCATCGCATCGCTGGAGTCGGAACTGGAAAGCGAGAGGGGCAAGGCTTCCTCTATGGACGAGCAGGTGGCTCTTATGGAGAAGTCCTACGAGCTGGCGGCAAAGTACATGGGCGGTCAGAACGGAGGACAGCCATCGGCGGAACAGAGGGCAGAGCCAACTACCGTGCAGAAAGGGAAGAAGAACAAGGCAATGCCTATCAGACAGGTGGAGCATCAAGTAGTTTCTTCACTCTCACAGCCTATGAGTAACGCGGAGTTTGTCGCCGCCTTATCGCAGGAACGCAACCGGGGTTTCAACACGGCTGTCGGCACGGCGGAGGTATTGGACAGGAACACCATACCGGCGTGCGTGCATGGGGCGCAGAGCGTGACGGACGGGCAGACGGTAAGGCTGCGCCTGCTGGAGCCTATGGCGGTGGCAGGCAGGACAATACCCCGGGGTGCGGTGGTGGTCGGCACGGGCAAGATACAGGGTGAGCGGCTCGACATCGAGATTACCTCGCTGGAATACGACGGCACGATTATCCCCGTGGAGCTTGCGGTCTATGACACGGACGGACAGCCCGGCATCTTCATCCCGAACTCGATGGAGATGAACGCCGTCCGGGAGGTCGCCGCCAACATGGGCGGCTCGCTGGGAAGCAGCATCAACATCTCCACCAATGCCGGGGCGCAGCTCGCCTCCGACTTGGGCAAGGGGCTGATACAAGGCACGAGCCAGTACATCGCCAAAAAGATGCGAACCGTCAAGGTGCATCTGAAAGCCGGGTACAGGGTCATGCTTTACCAAGAAAAATATTGAAAACAATAAAAATTACCACTAAAATCCAAAAGTAATGAGAAAAGTAATCATCATGTTTGCCCTCGCTATGGGCATCATAACTGCCAACGCGCAGGAGAATGTAACCGTTGAAACGAC
This sequence comes from Barnesiella intestinihominis YIT 11860, assembly GCF_000296465.1. Lineage (NCBI taxonomy): Bacteria > Pseudomonadati > Bacteroidota > Bacteroidia > Bacteroidales > Barnesiellaceae > Barnesiella > Barnesiella intestinihominis. The sequence goes on along the minus strand of NZ_JH815205.1, from coordinate 55,500 downwards.
CAACGGAAGTGAACAACCGACCTTGACGAAGGAGGTCTATCCGCAGAAGGAGGCGGACGGCGACCTATATCACGGGCTGTCACGCAAGCTGACCTTCGACCGCATGATACCGCCGCACGGTCTGGAAGTGACCTACGACAAGACCGTCCACGTCATTTTTCCGGCGGAGGTGCGCTATGTCGATTTAGGCTCGCCCGACCTGATTGCCGGGAAAGCCGACGGAGCGGAGAACATCATCCGTGTGAAGGCTACCGTAAGGAATTTTCCCAACGAAACGAATATGTCCGTCATCACGGAGGACGGCAGTTTCTACACCTTCAACGTGAAGTACGCCGCCGAACCGCTGTTGCTCAACGTGGAGATGTGCGACTTCATCCATGACGGCAGCACGGTGAACCGCCCGAACAACGCGCAGGAAATCTATCTGAAAGAGCTGGGCAGCGAAAGCCCGATGCTGGTGCGCCTTATCATGAAGTCCATCCACAAACAGAACAAGCGCGAGGTGAAGCATATCGGCTGCAAGCGTTTCGGCATCCAATACCTGTTGAAAGGCATCTACACGCACAACGGCTTGCTTTATTTCCACACGGAGATAAAGAACCAGAGCAACGTGCCTTTCGATGTGGACTACATCACTTGGAAAATCGTGGACAAGAAGGTTGCGAAGCGTACTGCCGTGCAGGAGCAGATTATTCTGCCGCTCCGCGCGCAGAACTACGCCACCCTCGTGCCGGGCAAAAAGAGCGAGCGCACGGTCTTCACGATGGCGAAGTTCACCATCCCCGATGACAAGTGCCTCGTGGTGGAATTGAACGAGAAGAACGGCGGCCGTCACCAGTCCTTCGTGATTGAGAACGAGGATTTGGTACGCGCGGGTACCATCAACGAACTTCAAGTACGCTGACCATGAGAAAGTACATCGCAATAATCATCGCGTCGCTTGCCCTTTTTACAGGGCAGGCGCACGCCCAGCGGTGTCTGCCGAAGATGCAGGGCATCGAGGTGAGGGCGGACATGGCGGACGGCTTCAATCTCGGCGGCAAGGACGGCGGGTACAGCTTCGGGGCGGCTCTCTCCACCTACACGAAGAAGGGGAACAAGTGGGTGTTCGGTGGCGAATACCTGTTGAAGAACAATCCCTACAAGGACACCAAGATACCCGTGGCGCAGTTCACGGCGGAGGGCGGCTATTACTTCAAGATACTGTCGGACGCCCGAAAGATTGTTTTCGTCTATGCCGGGGCTTCGGCTCTCGCCGGATATGAGGCGGTAAATTGGGGGAAGAAGGTGCTGCATGACGGCTCCACGCTGCACGACCGGGACGCCTTCATCTACGGCGGTGCGCTGACGCTCGATGTGGAGTGTTACGTGGCAGACCGTATCGCCCTGCTTGCCAACCTGCGGGAGCGTTGCCTTTGGGGTGGCGACACACGGAAGTTCCACACGCAGTTCGGGGTCGGTATCAAGTTCATCATCAACTGACACGGGCATGGAAAGGACGGAAATAGATGCTGTCAGAAGGATGCCGCTTGCGGATTTTCTCGCACGGCTGGGGCATGAGCCTGTCAGAAGGAGCGGTAACGAGCTGTGGTATCTTGCCCCGTACAGGGGCGAGCGCACATCCTCTTTCCGTGTGAACGTGGCGAAACAGCTCTGGTACGACTTCGGTTTGGGCAAGGGCGGCGACATCTTCACGCTTGCCGGGGAGTTTCTGCAAAGCGATGACTTCATGAAGCAAGCGAAGTTCATAGCGGAAGCCGCCAATATGACGGTTGCCGGATGGGAAAAGCCCGTCTATCTCTCGAAGCCGACCGAATCCGTTTTTGAGGATGTGGAGGTCGCTCCGCTGCTCCGCTCACTGCTGACGGAGTATTTAGAGGAACGGGGCATCCCTTACGCCATCGCATCCCGTCACTGCTGCCGCTTGAACTACGGTGTGCGTGGGAAACGGTATTTTGCCGTTGGCTTTCCGAACATGGCAGGTGGCTATGAAGTCAGAAGCCGATATTTCAAGGGTTGCATACCTCCGAAGTCTGTATCACTGGTAAAGGCGAATGACATCCCGGCTGACGAGTGCCTCGTGTTCGAGGGCTTCATGGACTTTCTCTCTGCCGTGACGCTTGGTGTAACCGGTAACGCTGACTGTCTTGTGCTGAACTCAGTCGCCAACGTGGAGAAGGCGGCGGGATTGCTGGACGGATACGGGCGCATCGGCTGCTTCCTCGACCGTGACGAAGCCGGACGGCGGACGCTTGCCGCACTTACCATGCGATACGGGGAACGTGTCACCGACCGTTCCTCCCTCTATGACGGTTGCAAGGACTTGAACGAGTACCTGCAACTGACAACGAAAAAACAGAAAAACAACCATCTAAAAATCGAAGAACAATGAACATACTGAACAACAGAAACAAGAGAACATCAATATTCAAGGCAGTGGCGTTATGCCTGATAGCCGCCATGTCATTCACCCTCGTGTCATGTGACGATGACATGGACATCCAGCAGTCCTATCCCTTCACGGTGGAGGTCATGCCCGTGCCGAACAAGGTAGTAAAGGGGCAGACAGTGGAAATCCGCTGTGAACTGAAAAAGGAGGGCGACTTTTCGGGTACGCTCTATACCATCCGCTATTTCCAGTTCGAGGGGGAAGGCTCGCTCAAAATGGATAACGGCATCACCTTCCTGCCTAACGACCGCTACCTGCTGGAGAACGAAAAATTCCGCCTGTACTACACGGCGGCGGGTGATGAGGCGCATAATTTCATCGTGGTGGTGGAGGATAACTTTAGCAACTCCTACGAACTGGAATTTGACTTCAACAACAGGAATGTAAAGGACGACGATCTTACCATCGTTCCCATCGGCAACTTCAGCCCCTTGTTGAAATGATGCGTGTATTCATGACAATGCTCTGTTCACTTCTGACGGTCTGTTCTGTGTCCGCGCAGATCAGCCGCCAAGAGGGAACGGACGGGCAGGCGGCAATCTACCGACTGCCGCTTATGGAACGTGCTTTTTTATGCTGCCGCTACTTTGAAGGCTGGCACTCAGAAAAACACTACCCATACGTCGGTTGGGGTCACAAACTTTTGCCAAACGAGAAGTATTCGGCACGAACCATGACAAAACGGGATGCGGATGAACTTTTGCGGAAAGACCTGCGCAAATTTGTCGCCATGTTCCGTAAATTCGGGGTTGATTCGATTTTGCTTGGCACGTTAGCTTACAATGTGGGACCGGCGAAGCTGTTAGGCAGCAAAACAATCCCCAAAAGCACCTTAATCAAGAAGCTGGAAGCTGGTGACAGGAACATCTACCGTGAGTATATAGCCTTCTGCAACTACAAAGGAAAACGCCACGCCATGCTGCTCAAACGGAGAAAGGCGGAGTTTGCGCTGTTGTATATCCCATAAAAGGACTGACAAAACTGGCAAAAGACGTGCCATATTTAACTTGGCACGTCTTTTGCTCTATCACTTGATAGATTATCGTAGGATTTTCTCGTTAATTGACATCGTTGAGCCATTTTTGCCTATCGGTTTCCAAATAACACTTCAAGTTGTAAGTGTTGTGAGAGCAATACAAAACATAGTTATTAACCATAAAAAGTATAGCGAAATTATGAAGAAAGTATTTAGGAAAATTCAGAAAGGAACAATTCAAGTATTCACCTGTAAGAAGTTACTAATGACAAAAAAGAAATTGCCCGTTCGTTTTACGGGTCAGCACTTTACTATTGATAAAGTGCTAATAAAAGATGCAATAAGACAAGCAAATATAAGTAATCAGGATACGGTTTTAGATATTGGGGCAGGCAAGGGGTTTCTTACTGTTCATTTATTAAAAATCGCCAACAATGTTGTTGCTATTGAAAACGACACAGCTTTGGTTGAACATTTACGAAAATTATTTTCTGATGCCCGAAATGTTCAAGTTGTCGGTTGTGATTTTAGGAATTTTGCAGTTCCGAAATTTCCTTTCAAAGTGGTGTCAAATATTCCTTATGGCATTACTTCCGATATTTTCAAAATCCTGATGTTTGAGAGTCTTGGAAATTTTCTGGGAGGTTCCATTGTCCTTCAGTTAGAACCTACACAAAAGTTATTTTCGAGGAAGCTTTACAATCCATATACCGTTTTCTATCATACTTTTTTTGATTTGAAACTTGTCTATGAGGTAGGTCCTGAAAGTTTCTTTCCACCGCCAACTGTCAAATCAGCCCTGTTAAACATTAAAAGAAAACAGTTATTTTTTGATTTTAAGTTTAAAGCCAAATACTTAGCATTTATTTCCTGTCTGTTAGAGAAACCTGATTTATCTGTAAAAACAGCTTTAAAGTCGATTTTCAGGAAAAGTCAGGTCAGGTCAATTTCGGAAAAATTCGGTTTAAACCTTAATGCTCAAATTGTTTGTTTGTCTCCAAGTCAATGGGTAAACTGTTTTTTGGAAATGCTGGAAGTTGTCCCTGAAAAATTTCATCCTTCGTAGTTCAAAGTCGGGTGGTTGTCAAGATGATTTTTCTGGTTTGGTGTCGTCTTTTAAGCTGCCGCATAACGAAAAATGGTAGCCGTAGTTGCCGGATTTACAGCACTTTCGTATCAATTTAGCACTTCGGTTCGTTAAAAGCACCAAAGTATCAAGTTGGCACGAAAGCCGGCAATTATCGGCTACCATATGTGTGTGCCCTGCATATGCAGGACACACCCCGAAAGCTTTTCAAATAGTTCAAAAATACAAATTTAGTTTTACGAACCAAGTTTTCGGGGTGTTATTTTTCCAGAGGGTGCAAGTCCCTTACGAGCGGATTGAAACCCCGAATCGTTAGCAAGCTGCAAGGTGGTTTATCGTGAGGTATGCACTGAAGGAAGCAGAACTGCAAAAGTCTGTACCGACGAACAGAAAGTACATAAGAGGCATAACAATAAGGATGAGTATCCACAGCAATACGAAGTCCAAAACAGTGTTCTGAACATGCTATTAAATCAGATTATTGTTATGTAGATGTACCGGCGATAGACGGAAGGAAAAAGCATTTACCAGGGGAGGTCTTGGCGATTACGAGTTAATCAATCCAAGAAGTCAGCAGAGGTCATAGTACTTGAGGGCAAACGAGGTGCGAATAGATACCGCATAGGTCTCACAAACAAGGAAGGACTGAACGTAAAGAGGTTTTCAATAGGTAACGGAACACATAGTAGCCCTACTTAACGAAAACAGGTTAAAAACAACTAAAATGATAACAAGAGTAGTACATCCGTTTAATCTTCAAAGAGCATTGGAACACGTGATTGCCAATAAAGGTAGTGCGGGTGTTGATGGTGTTTCTATAAGAGAGCTCCGCAAGGTGTTTTCTGAAAAGAAACTACAACTGATTGAAGCAATCAAACAAGGCAACTATCAAGTACAACCCATTTTAGGTATTGAAATTCCGAAAGGAAATGGGAAAACTCGATTATTGGGTGTTCCCACCACTACAGAACGTGTGTTGCAACAAGCCTTAGCACAAACTATTGCACCACTTTTTGAGCCCGAATTTAGTAATTACAGCTATGGATTTAGACCTCACAAGAATGCCCGACAAGCCGTTGGACAATCTCGGGATTACATCCATTCAGGATTAAACCACATTGTGGATATTGACCTGAAAAACTTCTTTGATGAAGTTGACCACTGTTTATTACTGAATTTAATCTATCAAAAAGTGAAATGCAAAGCTACCATGCAACTCATACGCAAATGGCTCAGAGCACCTATTAAAATCAACGGAAAGCTACGAAAGAGAAGAAAAGGCGTTCCGCAAGGAAGCCCTTTAAGTCCATTATTGTCGAACATTTTACTACATCAACTGGATAAGGAAATGACTCGAAGAGGACACAAATTTGTACGTTATGCGGATGATTTTAGTATTTATTGCAAAAGCCACAATCAAGCCAAGGCAACAAGAGTGGTAATTGAAAAGTTTTTGAAAAACAAACTCAAATTAACTATAAATGAAGAAAAGAGTGGTATCAGAAAACCAATCCACTTCACAATTTTGGGTTTCGGATTCGTACCTACGTACGAGAAAGGAAGTAAAAATCAATACCAACTTATTGTATCGGAAAAAGCATGGAAGAAACTAAAAGAACGACTTAAAACAATCACCCGAAAAACCACACCAGCCACATTTGAAGAGCGTATTGCCAAGATAAAAGAAGTGCAACGCGGATGGTTGAACTATTTCCAAGGCACGAGTATTTTGGGCAAATTACGAGATTTAGATGGTTGGCTTCGCAACCGACTGCGCTATTGCATTTGGCATCATTGGAAAAAACCCGAAAGGAAAAGGAAAAACCTGATTCGATTAGGTGTAGACCAAGACCATGCCTACGCTTGGAGCAGAACACGGAAAGGCGGTTGGGCAATAGCACAAAGTCCTATTCTAGGCACTACCATTACTTTACAACGCTTGAAGAAAAGAGGATATGTTTCCTTAACTGAATTACATTTACAACTTAACCCATCTCTTTGCGAACCGCCGAGTACGTGACCCGTACGCTCGGTGGTGTGAGAGGCGCACTCCGTCAGTTACTGGCGGAGCCGTCTACTCGATTATGCGGTCGGTTTTCATTTTCTCTTCTTTCTCGTTAATTTGTCAAGCAAAGTTACTAAATTTGCAGTCAAGCAATTTCAATTTTTGAATTATGTATTTCAGCAGACCTTGGACTTCTATCTAAGTGATAGGCAGTCCTGAAAATTCCAATCTCTTTTAGGTCAAGACAATTAGTCTATGGGTTTCGTGTACCGACTTTTTTGTAAAGGCGTTACGTTGTCATAGTTGCTCTGTCGGGTAATACTGTCTATTCACTTCTCCACGATTTCAACAACAAAAATGATTGAACGTATCAAATCGTTGGGGGAAATGGAGACGAAGCAGAAATGTGTAGTTCAACGGTTCGAGATTATCATTCCCCTCCACCAAAAAATAACGACCCAATATATAGCCTCCGCAAGTTTTACTTGCGGATTTTTTAGTTATCGCAGATTGGACAAAGGTTTCTTTGCTACTTTCTTTGTCCGCCATCATGCTCACTGAAAGAAAGTAGGGCGGCTCTCGCCGCCCCGCCACTCAAAAGCGTGTGTAAAGTCCCGTCACCATCGTGAACATTTCCTCCAGCATATCAAAATAGATACCCTCGTGTACGGCAATGTCCTTTGTCTTGCACTCAAAGGTCTTTTTGCTGAACGTCCTGCGGTAGAAGCGCATATTGTAGAGGTCTGCCCCTTCGTCATAGATGATGTCAAGGCGGTTGGCACTTGTTTTGTTCCTTGCAAGGCTCATCCGTAAGCCGTTGCCCATATCTATGAAATCACGGCTACCTGTCATGGCGGTGAAGCGTTTTCCGCCTATCTGCTGTAATATCGTCTTGGCTATCATATCTTTTGTTTTTAGGGTTTTAAGTATTGGCGGTGCGGACACCGCCATCCCGTTCAAAATTCTCGCATTTCGGAAATGGGGGTCTGCCGTTGTAGCCACTCTTTCACACATTCCATATTGTACTCGCTCGTGATGACTGCCGTATGGCTGTCGGTGGCGGTGAAACGTGTGCTTTCGTAATCATCTATCCACCCCTTGAGGGTGTCCGTTCCCCACGCTCCGGTATCGTCAAAGATACCGTCCAATGCCGTGATAGGTTCGCTGAACTTGACTATCAGCGTTTGATAGGTCGTGTTCATAGTCTGTCCTCCTTTCCCTTCTTTGCGTTCAGCCACTTGTCCCGTGCGGCTCGGCACTCGTCCAACGTGGGTTTGACACAAGAGAACAATTCTCTGTCTATGGGGTGGCGGTAGTCGTACTGCACAAGTGTCCGCCTGCGTCTTCCGATACCCGATTGGAAACGCTCGTATTTCTCCGTACCTGCTTCCGCGCAGGTGCTTACTCCGTTGATGGTCATTCGTGTTGTCATAATGTTGCTTTTTAGATGGTTAAAAATGTACTGACAGAACTCTGTTCTTCATCACCATTTCGGGGTTGCTTGTGTAGCGTTGGTGCAGGTAGAAATGGTGTGAGCCGAAGCCGTAAAGGAAAAACTTGTCAAGTTCGTGCTTCTCGGCAAACTCCTTTACGCTCTTTCTCAATTCCCCCTCACTCGTTGTGAGAGTGAGGAGGTTCACAAATTCAAGGAACATCGTGGGGATTGCATCATCCCACACACAAATCATACTTTCAATTCTTACTTCCATATCAATGTTGTTTTAGGGGTTATGCTATGCCGCTTTCATCCGCTCACGGATAAGGTTGGCGTTCTTGTTCACAAGGTCTATGATGCGCTCGTGATATTCGGTGTCCTGGTTGTGCTTGCCGTGGCACTGCACCACTTCGAGGGTTCGCAAGTCCACCTCTACGGTTTCAATAATCTCATCGCCAATCCTTGCCGATAGTATGAGGGTGTCGGCTTTCTTGTAGTATCCACTGCCAAACACGCAGATGCCCTGCGTCTTGCCCTCGTTGTAATACTCGTCTATGCTTTCAAGCACCTTGACGATTATTTCCTCGTCCGTGATTACCAAGCCGAAGAATTTGGATTTGTTGGCGATGAAATCCTCCGCATCTTTCTTTCGTTGGAGTTGTCGCTGTTGCTCACGCTCACGCCTTTCAATCTCCCAACGGCGTTGCTCTGCGGCTCTTTCCTTCTCGTGTATGGCTTCAATTTTTCGGGTTGCGTTGTCGTGTGCCGCCATGAAATCTTCGGGACAGATGTTCTTCGGGTTACGGAGGTCTTGACCGAGTTTTTTGAGCATACGCAGATAGTCGCACCACATTGAGAGGTTGTCTATCTGATACTTGTGACGCTTGGCAATCAGATATGATGCCCAACATTCATCGGCAGTACGGGTATTGAAAAGAAAGTGTTTCATGACCTCAATCTCACCGCCTTTCATAAGGGTTTCAATTCTTGGGTCTGAAAGCAAGGCTTTGAAAAGACGCACGGGGGAGATGCCGTGGAAATCGCCCTTGAAGCCGTTACGTCTGAGTTGGGGCAATATCCTCATCTTTGGATATGCACAGCTTCTTGCCACCACATCATCGTATAGGCTGTTGTGCGGTCTTACCTCCATATCGCTGCCTAATGCCCACACATCGCAATAGCAGAAAAGGAAGCCACGGAGCAACGCCATGTCCGTAACCTTGCCGTCGGGTGAAATCCAACGCTGCACGACCTCGTGGCAGTAGAAACGCATCGGTTCGCCTTTCCTGCTCTCGCATCTGACCTGCGCCACGCGGATTACCTGATACCCTTTGCAGGTGGTTATCACGCTGAAATTCTGCGTTTCCTTGTAGATGCGTCTGCGTGTGTCCTGCACTTTGAGTTCGGCATGGCATTTGGGGCAGGTGCAGCCTTCAAGGGTGTCGCATAGTCCGCTGTCGCTGTGCCACTCGTGACCGCAGTCGGAACAGGTGATGTTCCCTTTCTTGGTGCGGTAGCCGATATGCTCAACGCAGTGGCGGTATGCCCAATCTATTTGTGTCGCTGATATGGGGCGAAGGTTGGCGGAAAGTCTTGCCACCTCTTTCTGTATCTTGGTCTTCGGTTTCATAAGCCTAAATCAAATAATGAGGGTTGGGGTTGGTTTTCTTTTCTCGCTGACGGTCTGTGGCGGTTCTGCAACTTGCGGAGTTCCTCCTCTTGGTATTTGCGGACAGCGTTCTGACGTGCCTCCGCCTTTTCCTCTGCCGTGAGTTTCACAACGTGGTTCACAACCACTTGGCAGTCCATCGGTTTGCCCACCTCTATCTCGTTTTCCTCATAGTAGTGGATGGCTTGCCCGAATATCTCTCCGTCCGTGAAACCGTTGCAACCGCTTTTCTGCACATAGTTCAGAATGTGGGTCACGCACTCGTCCATGTTCTTGGCAGGGTTGCGGTACTTCTTTGCAAATAGCGCATCTTCCTCCGCACGCTGTTCCAAGTACATATATATCGTTCTCTTGAAATGGTCTGTTCCTTTCATATCGCTGTCATTTTTAGATTATCTGTTTCAGTATCTCTCTCCAATAGGTCGGCTCTACCTCGCTGAGAAGGAAGTCCATGAAATCCCTCCGTGCGTCCTTGTTCAGTTCGTGGTACAATCTTCGGAAAGTTTCAAAATTGCCGTTGATGTACGTTTCCACCATATACACGAAGATGTTGTCCACCTCGTAATATCTGCACTGCTGCGCTGCCGTCTTGCTGTTTCTTTTTGCCATGTCGGTAAGGGTTAAAGGGTGAATAACCAAAGGATGAAGCCAAAGAAGGCAATGGTGGAAAGGATAGCCACGATTACACCTATCGCCACTCGGAACACTCCGTTTACAATCTCTCTGATGATGCCCCAAAGGATGCCGAACACCCCGAAGGCGGTGCGCATCATCAAGCCGCATATCGCCAACCCGATGTGTTGCGCCATTTGTCTGAAATTTGCCGTTGCCGTCATATCTTCGCTGTTTTTGATTTTTTTGTTTTTAATGCGGATTCAAGAGCTGAGGGAGTTGAGTTTCAAACTATCTTATCTGCCTCTCGTTTATCCGACATTTTTTTTATGCGTCTTTCTGTCGCATCGGTCGTTTTCGTTTCGGGTGCTTGAAAAGGTAGGGATTAGGGAATGCAAGGTTTTTCGGTCAAAATACTACCCGCAGGGCTGGAGATTTTTACCGAAAACAGGAGGCTTGACCTTGCTTTCCCGTCCAATCCCGGAATTACCTTTGCGCCCAGAACGAAAATGACTGACTGATGCGGCTTACTGAAAGGCGCAAAATGGAGGTAAACGAAAACAGAGGCAGATTGTGTAGAAAAAAACTTCAGGGGAAAATCCGTAAAAAAAAGAATCACCAAAAGGAAAAAGACATCACCGGAAGCGTGAAAAGGGCAAACCACAACAAAGGAAGTATGATTGTTTCCGATCCGACGGAACTTGTTCAGCCGGGTGGCAACAATCATTCTTCCCGGTTTGTCCGGCTGTGTGTGGGCGCCTGTTTCATTCATGGGGCAGGCTGACACACTCTGCATTCACTTTCCGCTTCCGGCAAAAGAGACAGCGAAAAAAGAAAAATCATTTGAAAACCCGTAAAAGCACCTCTTGGCATAGGCGCAAAAGAAAGGGGCATTGCTTCATCTGTCTAAACATCGTTTAGGCGTGAGGCAATGCCCTTTTCTCCAGCTATGCGGTAGTCGGCACACGTTTGTTCCAAACTCGTTTTGGGCAATGGTGTGCCGACGGACAATACCGCTTTTACGGAAAATTCTTATGAATGAGGGGATAAAAAACGGGAGTTTATATCAAAATCTCGAATTAAATAGCTACTTTTGCATACGAAGAGTTCTTTGAAGGTTACGCAACGCGCAGAAGGATAATGCAGTAGATAACTAACTAAATCGTAACCTATTACTATCAAGAGCAATTAACCTACGCTCATTTCCAATAAATTACACTCTTTTCGTAACTTCGCGACGCAAAGATACAATAACCTTGTTGTTCTACGGTTAATGGTAGAAACTTTTTTTGATACTTTTCGTCCGGCCGTATACTGAACGGAGTTTTTTCCCGTTTAATAAATGTGCCTTCGACGAAAGAGGCACAGTGTGTATAGAATCCCGATGAGATACAAGATATTATTCCTTTTTATCACGATAGGCGCGGTTTTTCAGTTGGCGGCACAGGGGCGTGTGAAGCTGACAGGACGCGTGTATGACAGTGACAATCAGCCCATAGAGTTGGCTACGGTACGAGTGGCAGGAACGACGATGGGGACGATGACCGATTTGAAAGGGGAGTATCAGCTTTCCATTCCGGCAGGAGATTCCATCGTGGTGATTTATTCCTGTTTGGGGTATCGGGAGGAGCGCCGCCAGTTGCTCAATCTCACGAAAGATGTTTCCTTGTCGGTACGTCTGAACAAGAACGCCAAGTTGTTGAACGAGGTTGTCGTGGCGACTCATCGCCGGCAGACGAGTACGTTGCAGACGATCGACACGAAGGATTTGAAATTGATGCCCGATGCGACGGGGGGCAGTATCGAGGCTATGTTGACAACTTTTGCCGGTGTCAATTCGAGTAACGAGCTGAGTTCGCAATATTCCGTGCGAGGGGGTAATTTTGATGAAAATATCGTGTATATCAACGGTATAGAGGTCTATCGACCATTGACTGTCCGTTCGGGGCAACAGGAGGGGTTGAGTATCATCAACCCCGATATGGTAGGGGCCGTAGGATTTTCGTCAGGCGGATTTTCGGCCGAATATGGCGACAAGATGTCGTCGGTGCTCGATATTATTTACAAGCATCCCGAAGCGTTCGAAGGATCGGTGTCCGCCAGTTTTTTAGGGGCTACCGCTTCGGTAGGACAGAGTACCAAGAAATTCTCGCAACTACACGGCGTGCGTTATAAAACCAATTCTACTTTGTTGAGTTCTCTCGATACCAAAGGAGAGTACGAGCCCTCTTTTTTCGATTATCAAACTTATCTTACTTATAAATTCGCACCGAAGTGGGAGGCTTCTTTGCTGGGCAATATTTCCATTAACAATTATAAATTTACTCCCCACGAGCGGAATACGTCATTCGGTACGGCGACCGATGCCAAACAGTTTAAAGTCTATTTCGACGGTTATGAAAAAGATAAGTTCGAGACTTATTTCGGTGCTTTTTCGTTGAATTTTTTCCCCGATAAATATACTCAATGGGCTTTGATGACCTCGGCTTTCGTCACGAACGAACTGGTGACTTACGATATTGCCGGGCAGTATTGGTTGGACGATTTGGCTAATGGCGAGGACGGCGAGTCGACCGAGAATAAGGGAGCTCTTGGAGTGGGGACTTATCACGAGCATGCTCGTAACCGGTTGAGAGCATCGGTGGTGGCTACTTCATTGAAAGGAGCTACAAAATTGGGGCAGAATGAGTTGAAGTGGGGATTGACCCACCAATACGAAAAGATACACGATCGGGTGAGGGAATGGGAGATGCGAGATTCGGCTGGTTATTCTTTGCCGCATACGGGGCAATCGGTCGAGATGATTTATAACTTGTTTTCCCGACAAGATATGGAGAGCCATCGTTTGTCGGCCTATTTGCAAGATACCTACCGGTTACGGACTTTGTGGGGGCGCTTTATCTTTACCGGCGGATTGAGGGCTTCTTATTGGGGATTCAACAAGGAGACCCTTGTCAGTCCTCGTGCGTCGATTTCTTTTATTCCGGCTGCCAACGAACAGATAACGACTCGTCTTGCCGGCGGGCTTTATTATCAAGCTCCTTTTTATAAGGAGTTGCGCGACACGGTTTGTGATGCCGCTAACAATTATGTCGTGCAGCTCAATCGGAATATCAAGTCTCAACGTTCTATTCATGTGGTACTGGGTGGAGATTATTCGTTCCGGGCATTGGACAGACCTTTCAAATTTACGGCAGAGTTGTATTATAAGAAACTTGACCATCTTATTCCTTATGAAGTAGATAATCTGCGGGTGTGGTACAGCGGGCAGAACGAGGCGAAAGGGTATGCCGCCGGATTGGATATGAAACTCTTCGGGCAGTTCGTGCCCGGTGTCGATTCGTGGCTTACGTTTTCTCTGATGAAGACACAGGAGGAAATCAATGGCGTGAAATTACCTCGACCTACCGACCAACGATATAGTGTGGGGCTTTATTTTCAAGATTATGTACCTCGGTTCCCGAAGTATAAATTCAGTCTACGGGCTATTTTTGCCGACGGTTTGCCGGTGGGTTCGCCCCGGAAAGGCCGACAGGCAGGTTATTTCCGCGCTCCGGCATATAAGCGTGTCGATATAGGAGCTTCTCGTATTTTGGTCGGAGGCGAAGATAAACTTTTGCAGAAAGGCGTTTTACGTCATTTGAAAAGCGTGTGGATAGGAATAGATGTCTTTAACCTGTTAGATATAAGTAATGTGAACTCGTACTATTGGGTGACGGATATTACCAATGCGCAATATGCTGTGCCCAATTACCTTACTCGCCGTCAGATAAATCTGAGGCTTTCCATAGATTTTTGAGAAATAATTTTTACGGAATTTATTTTAACCGGATATAGTAAATCAGGTCAGTGATACCGTAAAGAAGTGTTGCCGCTCCGAAAGTAATCACCATAACCCTCTCGGTCGCCGAGAACGGATTGACCAAAATTTCTATGCCGATGAGCAGAACGATAGCCGGTAACAGATAGGAGAGCCAACCCGCTTTGCTCCTCAGATTTTTTTTAAGTGTCAGCAGATAGAGTATTTGATAAACTCCTATCAATACCAGCGCTCCACCCAAAACATATACCGTAATGCCTATATACCAGCCGGGAAACAGCATAAGCGTACAACCGAACAGCAACATCACTAAGGATAAAACGGGGAAGGGTAACTTATTTCTATCCTCGCTCAATAGATAAATGAGGAGAGCGTATAGACTGGGTAATCCGATGAGAATACCGATGATTAAAAGAATCGTAGGCAGAGCGGCATTCGGATATAAAATGAGTAACAAGCCTACGGCGATAGAGGCTATAATACGTATTAATGGGTTTTGAAAAGCATTCATGGAATATATCTTTTTTAGTTAATGTTCGCTTTATATTATAAACAACAAATATAGTGAAAGGTTAGTGCAAAGTCAATAGGAAATTTATTTCCGACTTGACTATGTCGAACCGCAACCTATATTCTACAAATATAGTGAAAGGTGGGTTCGGAGACAAACGGAAATCGTATTTCCGATTTGGTTCTACCCAAAGACTCCTATCTTCTACAAAGGTACTAAGTTGTTTGAGAAATACGAGTTTTTTGTTGGCCATTTTATCATTTAGTTTATAACGTAAAGTCGGAAGCGTGTTATAGGTTTGTAAAAGTTTGGGAAAAATTCGTACCTTTGTCACCCGCTATGGCAATCGGGCCGTTAAGTTTCGATGAATCGGGATTGTTCGAATGTCTTGTATTCATTCCATGTACGGGTTTTGCCTATGCTTTTTCGAAAACAGAAAATTCTATGTCTGCACCGAAAAGACTCTTAGCTATTATAAATCCTATATCGGGAACAAAAGATAAGGAAGAAATCCCTGCTCTGATAAGGGAAGTAATAGAACCTTCGAAATATCGGGTGGAATGTGTTTTTACACAGTATGCGGGGCATGGAGCCGAATTGACTCGCCGGGCCGTGGACGAAAGTGTGGACATCGTGCTGTCCGTAGGCGGAGACGGAACTTGCAACGAAATAGCCCGGGAGCTTATCGATACTTCCACGGCATTGGCTATCGTTCCGGTAGGTTCGGGCAATGGACTTGCCCGCCATTTGGGTATATCGATGGACGTGCGAAAAGCTCTCGAAATTATCAACGACGGGCAGATCGTAGATTTGGATTATTGTACGGCAAACGATCGCCCTTTTTTCTGCACTTGCGGGGTCGGCTTCGATGCTTTGGTGAGCTTGAAATTCGCGCAGGGAAAACGCCGAGGAAAATTGTCGTATGTGGCTAAGGCTCTTACGGAGTATCTCAAATATAAATCGGAAACTTATCAAATCGAAATGCCTGACGGGACGGTGACCGAAAAGGCTTTCTTGATTGCCTGCGGCAATGCCTCGCAATATGGTAATAATGCTTATATAGCCCCTCATGCCAGCATGCAGGACGGGAAAATCGATGTCACGGTGCTTATGCCCTTTACCCCGTTCGATACGGCTGCATTGGCTCTTTTGCTATTTACCAAACATATCGATCAAGATTCCAATATCAAGAGCTTCACGACCGAATCGCTCACGATTAAGAGGGAAAAGCCCGGTGCGATACATCTCGACGGAGAGCCCATAGAGATGGGAACCCGCATAGATGTGCGTTGTTTCAAAGGTGGATTGCATGCGCTCATTCCCTCGGGTGAACCGAAACGCTCTATTATCGAACCTTTCGCTTCGGTATTTTGGGAATTTATCGAAACCGTTCGTCAGGAGTTGAATATTTGATTTTTGTACTTATCGATTATCAGCTAGTTCGATAACTTCCAAATCCTTAAATTCTCCCTTATCGATGGCGAAGCGTACCAATGTACGTTTTTTGTGGAATCCGTACATTCCTGCGGCTCCCGGATTGATGTGCAGGCAGTGTAGGGTTTTGTCATAAAGAACTTTCAAGATATGCGAGTGACCCGATATGAATAATTGGGGTGGGTGTATGTATATTTCCGGGGTCACTTCGCGTGCATATCGGCCCGGATAGCCCCCTATGTGTGTTATCCATATATCGGTATTTTCGATGCTGAAACGTTGGTGCTGAGGATAGCGAATCCGTAACTCTTGACCGTCGATGTTCCCGTATACCGCCCGAAATGGTTTCAAGGCTTCGAACCGGTCGGCGACTTGGACTGAGCCTATATCTCCGGCATGCCAGATTTCGTCACATTCGGCAAAATATTTTTCGTAACGGTCGTCCCACCAAGCATGGGTGTCGGACAACAAACCAATTTTTACCATATCGTTTTTATGATTTTTCTATGTGGTAAAAATACGGCAATAATTTGTAAAGTAGAAAAAAAACTTCTACATTTGTCCCCGTAATAAGAAATGAAAAACTGCGGTAGTAGCTCAGTTGGTAGAGCATCAGCTTCCCAAGCTGAGGGTCGCGAGTTCGAGTCTCGTTTGCCGCTCGATGAAAACGGTCTCTTGAATATTCAAGAGACCGTTTTCGTTTTTGTTATTTCTTCATTCTCACTTCATAGAGATCGTTGCGACGATCTTTGAGGTTGCGCACGCTACCGTAGGTGTGCAATTCGTTCAAAAGATCCAAATCGACGTCCGAGATAAGAATCATTTCGGTGTTCGGGGTAGCCTCGGCTCTGCGTCCGTCTGTCGGGAATGCGAAATCACAGGGGGTAAAAACTCCCGACTGGGCATATTGAATATCCATGTTGTGTACTTTGGGCAGGTTGCCTACGCTACCGGCTATGACTACGAAGCATTCGTTCTCGATGGCACGGGCATGTGCGCAGACTCTTACACGGGAATAGGCGTTTTGGGTATCGGTGAGGAACGGAACGAACAATATTTGCATACCTTCGCTGGCCATGATTCGGGAGAGTTCGGGGAACTCGACATCGTAACAAATCAAGACTCCGATTTTGGCGCAGTCGGTCTCGAAAGTCCGAATGGCTTTACCGCCGCTCAATCCCCAGCATTTCATTTCGTCGGGGGTGACATGTAGTTTTTCATACATTTCGTAGGTACCGTCTCGACGGCATAAGAAACCTACGTTGTAGAGCAGTCCGTCTTCTTTAATCAGCGGCATACTTCCTGTAATGATGTTGATGTTGTACCGAATTGCAAGATTGATGAAACGTTCTCGTATTTCGTCGGTATATCGAGCTAATCCTCTGATAGCCTGAGACTCGCTCGCATCGTTGAACCGAGCCATGAGCGGGGCGTTGAAATACTCTGGAAAGAGGACGAAGTCGCTTTGATAGCCGCTTACGGAATCGACGAAAAATTCCACTTGCTCGAAAAGATCGTCGAGCGTTTTGTAACTACGCATTTGCCATTGTACGAGGCCTACCCGCACGGTGGTCTTAGGAGATATATATTCTTCGGTAGGCTCTTGATAGTAGATGTTGTCCCATTGGAGCAGACAGGCGAAGTGTTTCGACTCCTCGTCGTTGGGCAAATAGTTTCGCATTACCTTACGGACGTGGAAATCGTTGGAGAGTTGGAACAATAGCACCGGGTCGAATATCTCGCGTTGACGCACCTTGTCGATGTACTCTTTGGGGCGCATTCGGTCGGCGTATTTGTGGTAGTTCGGCAAACGTCCGCCGAACATGATCGCTTTCAGATTGAGCTTTTCACACAACTCTTTGCGATATTCGTACATACGTCGGGCGAGGCGTAGGCCCCGATAATCGGGGTGTATGAACACTTCGATACCATACAGGATATTTCCCTTCCGCGTGTGAGTGTCGAATGTTTCGTTTCCTGTGACTTGGGCGTAGGTGTGGTCGTTCTTTACATCGTTATAGTTTACGATGATAGAGAGGGCACAGCCCACGATTTTATCATCGACGACCGTGACGATTTGTCCTTCGGGGAATATGCGAATGAGTTTGTCGATTTGTTCGGGAGTCCAAAATACGTCGCTACCGTCGGCATAGACACGGGTGAAAGAGCTAGCCAGTTGGTCGTAATCTTCTTTTTGAAGATTGCGTATTTCGACTTTATTGATTTCTTTTTGTTTCATGAATCCTTTGTTTGGTTTAGGTATGCAAAATTACTTTTTTTACCCGCTTGTTGTCCGTTTTGTTTCGATTTTCTTTATGCCGGGTATTTTATACAGTTCGCATATAAAATATGTGCTTCCCTTTTGGGTACTTCCTTTGCCTTCTTTTAATGAATCTTTTTGTCGATTGGTTTCATCTCTTTTATGTCGTCGATGTTCCATTTTGCGATGATACGGGAACAACAGAAAGAGAGAACATTCTTTAATCTCATTTTCATGCAGATAATGTGTGCCGTTCCTTCATTTAGACTATTTTTGAAAAAAAATTCAAGGTTTCTGCAACCAAACGAGTGGTTGGTTACGTCTAATGATTGAATTTCCGGAAAGAGAACGACTATAAATAACCTATAAAATTAAAATAGAAGAGAATATGAAAAAGATGTTTATGATGATGCTTTTGTCTATCGTATCGTGGACAGGAGCCGTAACAGCAACCGAGGCAACAGCTCCTCTGAAATCGAATGGCCCTGTGGCACAACAAGAAGCGGTCGTAGCAGCCGATACACTTAACGGTATGACTTCGAGCGAGGCTTTTCAAATACGTATGAAAGAACTCGAATTTGAACGGGATAAAACGTTCTTTCAAGATGAGCCGGATGCCGAGGATATAATAGATTCTTTGGTTCCTCTTTTTGCTATTGTTTCACCTTTTCTTATCGCTTTTTTAATTGTCTTTTTCTATATTTATTATCGTAATAAAAAAGTACAATCCCGCTATCGGGTGATGGAGAAAGCGATAGAGTCGGGTCGAGAATTGCCCGAAGGCTTTTTCGACGAACCGGAGTCGAAGCGACCCAGTAAATTTTCCACTCTGAATCAAGGTCTTGTTTGTACGGCTGTCGGAATCGGGTCTTTTATATGGTGTATAGGTGGGGCTTATGAATTGGACGAAGGTTTCGGGGCTCTTTTGGTTGGTTTGGCGGCTATATTCACTTTGATAGGTATAGGGAAACTGATTCTTTATCGGGTAGAATCGCGAAAAGAAGTTCGTGATACCGATGAGCAAACTACCGAAATCGAGTAGGCCGGAGCGATGAATAAGAACGAGGATATAGCGTGGGTGACTCGTTGTGCTTTGTTCGACGATCGGCGGGCTTTTGCCTGCCTTGTCGATAAGTATCAGGTGCGATTGAAACGCTTTTTCCTGAATCTTACCGGTGGAGATCCAGTGCTCAGCGATGATTTGGCGCAGGAGACTTTTATCAAAGTTTATTATAATTTGCGTAGTTATAAAGGCTTGTCTTCTTTTTCGACATGGATTTATCGAGTAGCTTACAATGTGTTTTACGATGAGTTACGAAAGAGCCGGGAATGGGAAGATGCTTCTGTGGACGAGGTGGCCAATCTGTTGGAGCAACCTCCTGAGTGTGTGGACCGGAATATCGATATATCGCGAGCTTTGTCTATTTTACGCCCCGAGGAGCGAACGGCGATAACTTTATTCTTCGTCGAGGACCTTGCCGTGGCAAAGATAGCAGAGATTATGAGTATATCGGAAGGTACGGTAAAGTCGCATTTATTTCGTGCAAAACAAAAATTGGGTGAATATTTAAAGAAAAACGGATATGAATGAATGGAATGACAATCAGTGGCGGGAGTTTTTCGGCGATCATTCGTTGGAACTTCGGACAGATAAGTGGTTCACGCGTAGGGTGTTGAATAGACTGCCTCGCAAGCGATGGAGCATAGAAGCCAAAATTTCATTTGTCGTTTCGGTACTTGTTATTGCAATTTGTACGGTTCTATGCTTGATATTTGCCAAAGAAATGATTTACAATCCTTGTTGGACTTGTGCACACACTTGGTTGGCTTACATGGGATTGTCTGTGGCTTGCGGGTTGTGTGTCGGACAGTTGGGTTCCTTTCTGCGCAGGATTTATGATGCTTCCTAAAACTGAAATAAATTTAAGTAACGAGCGAGAGGCATGGGTTGAACAAGACTTATGTCTCTCGTTCTATTTGTTGGATAGCGGAGTGTGGCGGGAGATAAATTCGGCGAAAGAATCTTTGTAAGTATCCGAAATAGGAATGTATTCTTTACCAAATACGATTCGGTTTCGATCGATCATTTTGATTTTACAACCCTGTACGATGAACGACCGGTGCACCCGAATGAACCGGCTATCGGGTAACATTTCTTCGAGAGATTTCAAGCTAAGCAGGGAAAGAATGGGGTGCGGTTCGTCTTCGAGGTAAATTTTTACATAATCTTTCAGCCCTTCGATATAGAGTACTTTATCGAGGGGAATCTGTTTAAGTTTATAATCGCTTTTTACAAAGATATATGATTTGTCTGGGGAATGCATTTCACCCGTCCCGGACGATAATTCGAACCATTGCAACGCTTTTTGTGCCGCTTTCAGGAAATCGGTGTAGGCAAAAGGTTTCAACAAATAATCGACGGCGTTGACTTTATAACTGTCTACGGCATATTGTCCGAATGCCGTAGTGAAAATGACACGGCTTTTCCCTTCTATCATGCGAGAAAATTCCATACCGTCCAGCTCGGGCATTTGTATATCGAGAAATATCAAATCTATATCTCCTTTCGAGATTCTTTCGATCGCTTGAACAGCCGAGGTAAACGAAGCCTCCAATTGTAGAAAAGGCGTTTTCTTGACATAGCTTTCCAGTAGCTCGATTGCAAGGGGTTCATCGTCGATAATACAACATTTCAATATCATAGTCGCAGTGTTTATTTAATTCAGGTCGATAGTCAACATGGAGCGGTAGATGTGCGAATCGCTCTCGGCATGCAGATTATATTTTCCCGGGTATAGAAGTTCGAGTTGTCGGGATAGATTTTTTAGTCCGATACCCGAACCGCTCTTGTCGGTTTCATTTTTCGGGAAGCTGCTGTTTTCTATATCGCATTCGATAACTCCCGGTGAAGGTTCGGACATATTGATTTTTACGAAAGATCGGGTAGATGCGCTGGTCCCGTGTTTGAAAGCATTCTCGATGAGTGTGATGAAAAGCAACGGTGCTATTTTATACCCTCGACACAAGCCGGTAGGAATATTTACATCTACTTGGACGTGGCGGGCGAGCCTCAATCGCATGAGCTCGATGTAGTTATGGTTGAATTCCAGTTCTTTTTCCATAGGAACATAGGGCTGTGTATTTTCGTAGAGGACGTAACGCAACAACTTGCTCAGTTCAAGAACTGCGCTTTGGGCCCGTTCGGGACTGATAGCGATAAGCGAGTAGATATTGTTGAGCGTATTGAATAGAAAATGAGGATTGAGTTGATTTTTCAATTTTTTCAATTCTGCTTCGGTACGTTCCTGTTCCAACTGCTTACGTTCTTTTTCGGTGGTGATCCATTTTTGAGTGACTTTTATAGCGGCACTCAGCCCAACGACCAGAACCAGTGTAATGGAATCTTGCCATTGCATGAACCCTGGGCGAGGAGGGGGAATGGGAGTGGGTCTTTGATGCAGAATGCTTTCGGGAATGACCATGCGGTGTACCAAATAGATAGCTATATTGGCCATGACTACCAGTAATAAATTGTAGAGAATGAATCGTATGGTTTTTTTACGAAACAGGACTTTATCGATGAGCCATAAGTAGTTGATGTAAAAAATACAGGCTATGCAAATCGGTTGGATATAAAATTTTATCAGGCTGAAATTGTGCATTCGGTTGATGTTCCCGAATCGTTCGATAAACAAGAGTGGAAAAATAAACAAGATACTCCATGCCGCCAGATGTATAAAGACGGTATTCCATTTTTTACTTAGATGTAGCTTATCGGATGCCATTGTACAAATATATTCATTCGAAAGGTAAAAGTGAAATTATTCGTAGCGAATCGCTTCGATGGGATCGAGATTAGCGGCTTTACGAGCCGGATACCAACCGAAGAATATCCCGGTTATCGTACAAACGAAGAAAGAAAGTATGACCGAATAGGCTTGTACGTAGACAGGCCATTTGAACAGGACGTTGACGATTACCGATGCACCTACTCCGAAGACGACCCCGATAATGCCGCCGGTAACGCTGATGAGAACGGCTTCGATAAGAAATTGGGCGAGGATATCGATACCCCTGGCTCCGATGGACATGCGCAACCCTATTTCCCGAGTGCGTTCCGTTACGGAGACATACATGATATTCATGATTCCGATACCTCCGACTAATAACGATATACCTGCAATGCAGGCGAGCAAGATTGTCATCATGTCGGTTGTCGAGCTTAACATGGAACTTAGTTCTTCTTGTGAACGTATTTCGAAATCATCATCTTCTCCTTCTTTTATTTTATGGTTTTTCCGTAGAATCTCGCTGATTTCTTCGGTTGCCTGAGGGGTAAGTTCTTCCGACAATGCCGAACAGTAGATACCTTGCAAGTAGGTAATGGCGAGAATGCGTTTCTGTACCGTAGTATACGGTGCGAGTACCATATCGTCTTGGTCCATACCCATGCTGTTGTATCCTTTGGGCGTGAGAGTACCTATGACTTTAAGTGGAATTTTATTGAACCGGATTACTTTTCCGATCGGGCTTTCTCCATTGGGGAAGAGATTGTCGGTAATGGTTTTCCCGATTAAACAGACTTTGGCAGAAGTGATGACGTCTTGTGGAGTGAACATGCTTCCCTCTTCCAAAGAAATTTTACGAATATCCAGATAATCTTCGGTAATACCGTATATCGTACTGGGATAGTTGTTCGCTCCATATATGAATTGTCCGCTGCTGTTTACCGAGGGGGAACAAGCCGACACGTATTCAGCTTGTTCGGAGATGGATTTATAATCGTTTAATTTGAGTGTTTGCATAGACGATGCGTCTTGCCTTACACCTCCTCTTTCCATGTTGCCGGGGTGTATCATGATCATGTTTGAACCCATTTCTGAGATTTGTTCTCGTATGCTTCGTTTCGAACCTTGCCCGATGGCCAGCATCGTGATGACGGATGCTACGCCGATGATGATACCCAACATGGTGAGGAAGCAACGTAGCTTATTGTTATTGAGCGCTTTTAGAGCTATTTTAGTCAGATTGGTCAGATTCATAATATTATTCCTTAGTCGGTTTCCACCGGTAGTTTTTGCAGCATTTCCAAAGCCGATGCTTGTTTTTCGTTCCGTATATCGGAGATTACTTTCCCGTCCCGTAATACGATGTTTCGGCTACTATATGCCGATAATTCAGGATTGTGGGTCACAAAGATAATGGTACGTCCCCGGGCATGCAGTTCTTGAAAGAGAACCAAAATTTCGAATGAAGTCCGGGTGTCAAGGTTTCCTGTGGCTTCGTCGGCAAGAATGATTACAGGGTTGTTAACCAATGCGCGAGCTATCGCTACCCGCTGTTGTTGCCCTCCCGACATTTGGTTGGATTTATGATTTTTTCGCTCGGACAGTCCAACGGCATCAAGAGCTTTCGATGCCAGTTCGTGTCTTTCTTTGGCCGAGATGGAGGAGTTGTACATGAGGGGTAATTCCACGTTTTCGAGTGCGGTCGTTTTGGGTAACAAGTTGTAGGATTGAAATACGAACCCGATTTTCCGATTTCGCAAAACCGACCGTTCGTTTTTACCCATACTCCGAACCGAAATACCATCGAGGTAATACTCTCCCGATGTGGGGGTGTCGAGGCAGCCGAGTATATTGAGCAGAGTGGATTTTCCCGAGCCGCTGGTTCCCATAATGGTTACGAACTCACCGGAATTTATGGTGAAATTGACACCTCGCAGAGCATGTACGGTTTCACTCCCTACGATAAAATTGCGTCTTATGTTTTCTAATCGAATGATTTCGTTCGTTGTCATGTCGGTTTCCTGATTATTTCTTTTTTCCCGGCGGTTTGGGCATGAACGGGCTTTCTTCTTTCTCTTCCGATGATTGTCGATTGGTTGCGCTTATATTACTTTTGCGGTCTATGGCTACGGTTTCACCGGCTTCCAACCCGGAGCAAATTTCGACGTTTACGCTATTGTCCATGCCTACGACGACCTTACGAGGTTTCCATTCTTGCCCGTCTTGTACCCAGACGATTTTCAAGCTGTCGTTTCCGGATATTTCTTGTTGAGGCAAATCTTCCGGTTCGTGGCGTTTTTTGCCCGATGGCGGATCGGGAACGAATCGAAGGGCTTTGAGCGGTATATTCACGACATTGCGGCGTTCGGCGGTGTAAATGGTGATGTTGGCGGTTAATCCCGGTTTTAATTTCAAATCGGGATTATGGGCAGAGATAACCACTTCGTAAGTGACTACATTGCTTTCTTCCGTGGCCTCTAAGCGCACTTGTGTGACTGTTCCCTCAAACGTGTCGTTGGGGTAAGCGTCGACGGTGAATATGACTCTTTGCCCCTCTTGCACCCCGCCAATATCGGCTTCATCGACATCGGCTATAACCTGCATTTGGGTCAGGTCGGCAGCAATGGTAAAGAGGGTCGGCGTTTCGAATCCGGCAGCTACGGTTTGTCCTTCTTCGACCGCCCGACTGATGACTACGCCGTCAATAGGCGAAGTAATAGTGGCATAAGCTAAATTTCGTTTAGCCTTAGCCAGATTTGCCTCGCTGCTTTCGAAGGTGCTTTTAGCTTTTGCGTAGTTGTATTTCGACTCTTCGTATTCGGTGTCGCTGATGAGTTGTTTCTCGTGCAGGGCCTTGTTTCTGAAAAAGTTTTTTTCTTGATATTCATATTCGGCTTTTGCTCCGTCGTACGTGGCCTGCTGGGAGGTGAGTTCGCTTTGCAAAGTGACTTTATCCATTTCGGCGATGAGTTGTCCTTTGGTTACGATGGAGTTGTAGTCGGCATACAGTTTGTCTATGATACCCGATACTTGTGTCCCGACTTCGACTTGTGTGACCGGCTCGATTGTCCCGGTTGCCGTGACGGCTTCCGAGACGTCTCCTCGTACAGCCTGAGCCGTTTCGATAACATAGTTCGCGCTCTTCGACTTCCCGCCGAAACAGAACCAGAGTATGGCGATGGCGACAACGGTCGATACGGTAACGATGATGATTTTTTTTGATTTCATATTTCGATGACAGTTTATATTCGAGTTTGAGTTAGTCGAGGGTAAGAGGTTTGTTTTCGTAATAGTCGAGTAGTCTCAAATTGAGCAAAGCCATGAAGCGGGATTGCAGTTCTTCTTGTTGAGCCGACAGCCAGCTGTTTTTCGCCGTGAGCATCTCGACCGTATTTTTCATACCGAGGTAGAACTGTTCTTCGGTGAGTTCGTAGGAGGTCTTTGTGGCGTTGAGCTGTTCTTTTGCCGCAAGGTATTTCGATTGGGCAGACGAAGCATCGAGCCATGCGTTTTCTATTTGGTTCAGCAAATCCTTTTCTTGATTTTTAAGATCCAATTGGCTGATTTTTTGTTGAATTTTTGCCCGTTCGACAGCCGATTTGTTAGAGCGGCGGCTATATATAGGGACGGATAGCGTCAGCCCGACCGATTCGTTGAATCCTTGTTTCATTTGAGTCCCGAAACTCCCGTTGTTCCCTGTATTGTGTCCGCTGCCTATACCGGCATTCAAGGAGAGATTGGGGTAGTAGCCGGCTTTGGCATTCGCTATATTCAGTTCGGCGACTTCGAGCTCTAATTTTCCGCTCTGTATGGAGGGGACGAACCCTAATGCCGTAGTGTAGACCGTGCTTTTATCGGGTAGGGGAACGAGAACTTTGCTTTCGTCGATTTCGGGAGTTGCCAGATTCATCTCTTGATTGATGTCGAGTTCGAGTAATTGTTTTAGTTCGAGTTTTAATTGGTCTCGATTGGCTTCGGCTGTGACTAATTGGTATTTGTCGTTACTGTATTGGGCTTCGAGCTGGGCCAAATCGCTTTTGGAAATAGAACCGGCAGCCAGTAATTCGCGAGATCGTTCTACTTGGCGAAGGGAAACTTCTACGGTCTGTTTGCAAATGTTCACGGCTTCCTCGGCATAGAGTATTTGGAGGTAGTCGGTGAGGATTTCTATTTGCAAATTATCGAGTGTTTCTTTGAATGCGTATTGTTGTTGCTTCTCTTGTATTCGGTTGGCTTTAATCGTGTTTCGCCGTTTCCCATCGAAAATTGTCCATGATGCGTCGATTCCGTAAGTTCCCGTATAGACGTTTTTGCCCGACCGGCTGCCGTCGGCCATCGGATAGTTATTGTAATTATGGGAGGTCGAGAAGTCGAACGAAGGAAAAAGTTGAGCTTTTGCCTCTTTGGTGTTAACCTCGCTTTCTTCTACGGACAGTCGGTTTTGTTGCAGGGTGATGCTGTGGTCACGGGCGTATTCGAAACAATCTTGTAATGTCCATGTGGAGGGTATTTCTTCTTGTGCCCATAAAGCGGTACTGCATAGAAGCAGGGGGACTCCGGTGGATATTATTAATTTTTTCATTATCGATACGTTAAATTTCGATTCAAATTTAACATTTAGCCGATGATGAAAAAAAAGTAATAGAAAGAGTCCCTTTTTTTGAGGATAAAGTATCTTCTTTTATCGATAAACGGGTGATGGTTTGGAGGTGGGCTGGTTTCAATCCAGCCCTTTCTCATGCAGCCACTTCGATAGATGGTTTGCTACCTCCACATTGTTCAGGTCGGAGAACGGGAAATGAGTGTTGCCGTACAGACCTATTTCGGGTAAATGTATAACTGTCACATCGCCACCATGTTTATTGAGTAAAGCTGCCCATTTCCGCATCAGGTGCAGGCGTCGTGTCCATTCGTAGAGTTCGGGACGTTCATTTGTTTCGGGCAGATTATCGCCGTAATAAACGATTATCGGGATTTCCATATATTTCATAAAGTCGGACATAGATACTTCTATGCCCTCCGTTTTTTTCGATAGGGTCAGTATCTTGCCCTCTTCGGGGACTTGTCCCTTCGGGAAAGGAATACCTCCGCCCGGCTCGTAAGCCACAATCGCCTTGATATTGTCGGTTTTGAGTAGCGTGCGCCACCCGACCGGACCGCCTTGTGAATGAGTGACGAAGATTGCAGGACCTATTTTATCGAATAAGGCGGCATAGGCGTCGGAATAGACTTCGAAATCTACCGAGCCGATATTGGGTGTCATTTGGCGAAAGAATTGGTTAAGGGTCTCTTTGTCACGGCTGAACTGTACACCCTTGAAATAATCGGGGTATATTCCTATCCGGAAACGGTTGAACCATTCTTCTTCATCAAAGACAGGAGATAGGGTAACGGTTTCGGTACTACGCCCTGCATTGCCACGCCGAGGCTGGTCGACAAGGTAGGTCGAGAAACTACGTCGCAAGAAGATATTTTGAAATCCCTCTCGTCCATCGGGCGTGGTTTCCCACGTTTTGGAAAACTGTCCTACGCCGTGGGCGAAAACGAGCGGATATTTTCGTGCGTGGACGGGTTTCTGATAAAATACATAAGCATGGTCGCCATGATAAGTATGTCCCAACGAGTCGGTAAGTATCGTTCCTCCCACGGCGAAGCTGCCTTGTTCGGAAATCTGCAATACATTACCACTATTGCGGCAGGACGCCAATATCATAGACAAGCCCAATGCGATAAATATCTTCTTCATAGTGGTTTCATTTTTGAATTTTCGATTCCTGCAAAGCATCGTATCGGCTACCTATAATCGGAATAGCAGCTACTGTATCTTCCAATTCTTTCATTTCCTGCGGCATGAAGATGATTTCGGTAGCTCGAAGGTTCTCTTCCAAGTGCGAGAGTTTGGTCGTTCCGGGAATGGGGACGATAAACGGCTTCTTGTTCATCAACCAAGCCAATGCCACTTGTGCCGGAGTGATTCCTCTTGTCCGTCCGAAAGCATTCAACACTTCTACGATGCGATAGTTGGCACGAATGGCTTTCGGTTGAAAACGGGGTAAAGTTTGGCGGTTGTCATTGGAGGTGTCGAATTGCGTGTATTCGTTAATCATACCACCGAGAAAACCTCTGTTCAACGGACTGTAAGGGACGAAGCCGATGTCCAATTCCTCGCAAAGAGCCAACACACCATTTTCTTCGACCGTGCGGTGCATAAAGTGGTACTCGCTTTGGATAGCCGTAATAGGGCAGATTTTGTGCGCACGGCGAATGGTGTCTGTATTGACTTCGCACATTCCCCAATGCAGAATTTTGCCCTCCTTGATCAACTCGCTGCATGTTTCTGCTACTACTTCGATAGGTGTGTTCGGGTCTATGCGGTGTTGATAGAACATGCCGAGTGTTTCCACACCAAGATTGCGCAGGGAATTTTCGCATACACGGCGAATGTTTGCCGGAGTGCTGTCTTCTTCGGTTTTCACCTGCACACCATTCACGAACTTATGTCCGAACTTCGATGATACGAATACTCAGTCGGTATAACCTTTCAGGGCTTCCCCGACTAACTTTTCATTGACGTGATAACCGTAGCTTTCCGCCGTGTCAAACAGCGTCACTCCACGTTCTACGGCTTCGCGTACCAGTGCTATTTCCTTTTCTTTGCTTGGATATTGACTGCGGTTATGGTTCAATCCCATACAACCATAACCCATTGCCGATACGGTAAATGCAGCCTTACCGCTGCCCAATGTCCTTTGTGTACGGACTGCCGCCATACCTGACGGAATGGTGGTGTGCGATATTGCGGATTCGCCTGTAATGACTTTTTCTGCCGCTGTTACTTTTCCCCATGTCGGTGCAATACAGATTGCCGCTCCTGCCAATGCCGTCCGTTTCAGAAAACCTCGACGGCTCATTTCGTTGTTTTGTTCTGTTTTCATGTCTGTTATTTTATTCATTATTGGTTACTTATCCATTCGGTTGTAGAAATCCACATGATTAGCCGCCTTATTTTGGACATACATGCTGCTTATACAGAATGAGGCACAAGCGATAATACCAATAACTTTTCCTATTCATTGTATTTAATACATTTGTAATGCAAAAATAGCGGGAATAATCAGCCTGTCAGGTATCAATTTCACGGATATACATATCAATTTCATCTGTAACCGGGATACAATATTTTGCCATCAGTAAAATGGGTAGTATTTACGATGATTTTGAAACAGATTGTGTTGATAGAATCGTATAATTTTGCAATGAAAAAGTAATTTTGCAATCATAAATAAAAGGTTATGAATGAAATAATGAAAATAGATATTGTCCAGCAATACAATGACTACTTCGGTGTGGAAACTTTACATCCGTTAGTCTGTGTAATCGAAGGGAAGAAAGCTATGCCATTACGGTTTTGTCGGAAACTATATAATGTGTATGCCATTTTGCTGAAAGATACGGATTGCGGAAATCTGAAATATGGACGCAGTATATACGATTATCAGCGAGGAGCAATGCTTTTCCTCGCTCCCGGTCAGGTAATGAGGTCGGAAGATGACGGGCAATTGCATCAGCCTGAGGGGTGGGTCTTGGCTTTTCATCCTGAACTTTTAAGAGGTACACCATTGGCAAGCCTCATGCGGGAGTATTCTTATTTCTCATATAATGCCAATGAAGCTCTGCATTTGTCCGAGCAGGAACGAAAGACCGTCATTGATTGCATGGAGAAAATTCGTTGTGAGTTGCAATATCCGATAGATAAACACAGCAAATCGCTGATTGTGGATAATATCAAACTGTTGCTCGATTACTGTATACGTTTCTATGACCGCCAGTTTATTACCCGGGAGAATGCCAATCACGACTTGTTATCCCGTTTTGAGCATCTCTTGGCGGAATACTTTGCATCTGATGCTCCTGCCAAAAAGGGAGGTATGCCGACAGTGCAATATTGCGCCGATAAACTTTGCCTGTCTGCCAACTATTTCAGCGACTTATGCCGCAAACAGGTATGTCTGCATTAAAACATATTCAACAGAAGATGCTTGATGTGGCAAAAGAACGGATATTCGATACGTCGAAGTCAATCAGCGAAATATCCTATGAATTAGGATTTCCCTACCCACAGCATTTCAGCCGTTGGTTCAAGAAAATGACCGGTTGTACACCGAATGAGTATAGATACTCGAATTAGTTAACATAAATAGTCTGCCTTTCGTAGCAGACTATTTATATATGTAATTTAATAGAAAAGCAAAATGAGCAGTTGAGCCGAAAGCACTCGCAGGAACATGGCGAGGGGGTAAACCGTCGAGTAAGCTACCGATGGGGCATCGTTCCCCGAGACCTTGTTGCCATAGGCGAGGGCGGGGGGATCGGTACAAGCTCCTGAAAGCAATCCCATGATAGAGCAATAGTTGATCTTGTAGTGTGCTCGGGCAATAATTCCGATGATGAGAAGAGGAATCACGGTGATGAGAAATCCCCACCATACCCAAATGAGTCCGCCGGACATAATCGTGTTGACGAATTCGCCTCCTGCCGATATACCTACACTGGCTAAGAAAAGACAGATACCTATTTCCCGTAGCATGAGACTGGCTCCGGTCGAAGTGTAAGTGACGAGGTGAATTTTATGACCGAAACGGCCCAAGAGAATTGCGACGACCAGCGGTCCTCCGGCTAATCCCAACTTCATGGGTACGCTCATTCCCGGAATGGCGAGAGGAATGCTTCCCAATATGATACCGAGGAATATGCCTACGAATAGCGTTACCATGTTGGGCTCGTGGAGGCGTTTCGTAGAGTTACCGAGTTTCTCGGCCAGACGATTGATGTCTTCGATTCGTCCTACAACGGTAAGACGGTCTCCTATTTGTAATTCCAGATTAGGATTGGCCAGAAGATCAAGACCGGCTCGGTTTACACGGGTCGCATTCAACCGATATCCCATTCTGAGACGTAGACTTCCTATCTTGCGTCCGTTGAATTCGGGGCGGGTAACCAGTATTCGACGAGAAACCACAGGGGCAGGAATAGCTTCCCAGTTCATTTCGACGGGGCGACCTATAAATGCTTCCAATGCGCTTTCGTCATGTAAAGAGAGGACAACGAGGAGCAAGTCTCCTTCTTGGAGTGTCGTATCTGAGTTGGGTATGATTACTTCGTCGTTATGTTTAATACGCGATACTACAAAATTACGATCAATGAGTTTGGTCAAATCGTCGAGAGTCCTGCCAAAGATAAGTTTGTTTTCTACTTTATAAGTAACGACATGCGGGACGAGCTGGCTCGATTGGTTTTCTTCTTCGATTTGTCGACTTTCTTTTTCCATTTTAACTTTGAAAATCGCCCGGATAACCAGCATGGAGGCGATGATTCCGATTACTCCCAACGGATAGGCGGCCGCATATCCGAGAGCGATTTCTGGAACCTCGGAAATGGACCCGTCGAATTTGAGCTGTGAAAGCGTTTGCTGCGCCGCTCCTAATCCCGGTGTGTTCGTGACAGCCCCCGAAAGAATACCTACCATCATGGGCATACTTATTTCTCCCTGATGTATAAAGTAGAGGGTGAGAGCGACCGCTATGTTGAGTATGACGATACCGACAGCCAGCATATTTAGGGTTAGTCCTCCTTTTTTAAAGGAAGAGAAAAAACTCGGTCCTACTTGCAGTCCAATGGAATAAATGAATAGAATGAGTCCGAACTCCTGTACGAAATGGAGTATATTTTTTTCGGCGGAAAAACCGAAGTGCCCGGCAATCAAGCCGACGAAAAGTACAAATGTGACTCCTAATGAAATGCCGAAGAATTTCATCTTTCCTAAGGCTACTCCCAATGCGATGACAAATGCATACAAGATAACGGTGTGGGCTACCGAGGCGTCATTGAATAATAGATTTTGAATCCAATCCATTGCAGATAAATAGTATTTTTTTAATTTTTTTGCAAAGGTAGCAATAATCTGTATAAACAATCCTTTAAAGGAAGATTTTGTTTGTGCATTTTGAGAGCCGGTTCGATTTATTGGCGTATGAAACGAAAAAAGCCTCAGACATCACGTCTGTGGCTTTCCATCAAGTCAATACACTTTTTTATGCTAAGAGCCTTCCTCGACCATGCTCCCGCACAGTTTCCGGAATATTTCAGTTAGATTTGTCTTCATGTAATAGAATGCGCCGTAATAACAAGTCTGTTATAATCTTCGGCGTATACTATTATAGTTTTAGGATAGTAGATTATTCAATTCTTTTAAAGAAGCTATGTGGTAGTTCGAAACTCTTTTAGCTTGGGGAACTGTTCGTTGGCAGAGCCATGCTGTTTTGCAGCCGATGTCTTTTGCCGGCAATAAGTCGCTGTTTAGAGAATTGCTGACGCATAGAGTTTCTTCCGGCTCGATGTGTAATGCATTGACCGATAATCGGAATATTTCTTTATCGGGTTTGCTCAGGTTCACCATGCTGGATTCAATGACATCGGTGAAGTAGGAGGCCAATCCGAAATCTACCAAAACAGCCGGTAGGTTTCCGTATGATTGAGCGACGATTCCCAAACGATACTGTTTTACCAAGTTTTCGAGTGTTTTTTCGTTTTGTCTTACATACATGATCGCCATGTTATAACAAATCGTGGCCAGTTGTTGGGCATACTTTTGAGTACATCGATTGTCGGATAATAATCCTTTTGAAATAAGATATTTGATTTGAAGCGATAGTTTGGTATGTAAGGTAAAATAAAAATTAAACCAGGGTTCGATTAGTCCTTTTTCGGATATTTCCTTTTCTGCAAATTCATGGGCGGCCAGATAGTCGCTCTTGGTTATAGGTATCCCGATTTCCCTGTATTCTTTCCAAATGAGGTCGAACCAATCACTCCCCTCGGTATCGATTGTACCTGAGAAATTGAATAGAATACCTTTTATGTCGTGTCTCTTTTCCATCGTTTTATTTTTTCTTGAAGATGGGAGCAAAGTTATTTCGGGAGGTGATTCTTTACAAGGTCGTAATGGGCATATAATTGTCCTAAATTTCGGATTTGTGAATTTTGATTGTTTCTGCGTTTGCTTTACACTACCTTTGTATTTTGTAAAATAAAAGAAGATGAAAGAGTTGGTTATTTTTGATTTGGACGGGACTTTGTTAAACACGATTGCCGATTTGGCTATCAGTACGAACTATGCTTTGCGTCGTTGCGGTTTTCCAGAACATAGGGAGGAGGAATATTTTCATTTTGTAGGGAACGGAATAACTAAATTGTTCGAGCGAGCTTTGCCGGAAGAGTGTCGTTCGTCGGATAATGTATCTCGTGTGAGGCGTTATTTTTTGGAATATTACTCGGTACATAATACCGATTATACTCGCCCTTACGATAAAGTGGAGGAATTATTGTCTGTTTTAAATTCTCATGGTGTGAAAATAGCTGTGGCGTCGAATAAATATCAGGCAGGAACCCAAAAGTTAATACAGTATTTTTTCCCCGGAATCGATTTCGTATCTGTATTGGGACAGCGTGACGGTATTCCGGTAAAGCCAGCTCCTGATATTGTATATGAAATTCTAAATAAGTCGGGGGTTGAGGCGGAAAAAGCCCTGTATGTGGGAGATTCAGATGTGGATATGTTTACCGCGAAGGCTGCCGGGGTCGAATCGGTCGGTGTAACATGGGGATTTCGGAGCCGTGAAGAATTGATTGAAGCCGGAGCTTGTCATTTAGTGGATAGTCCCATCGAGATACTCCGGCTCAGTCTATAATTAGTGGGGATTGTCTTTTAACTCTTATATTCGCAGGTAGGGAGGAAAAAAATTCGCAGAGACATCTTAGTCCGTCTTTCTCCTTTGCCTTGTCCCGTAGCCTTACGAGGTGTTTTGTTAGCCATATAGGGGAGGTGTCACGCAGTGACGGGGTGTGACCCTTACAGCCAAAAAGTCTATGAAATCTTTCCAACCCCTCTTCTCAGAAACTGCCGTTTCTTCGGTGTCTCCCCTATATGGCTACCGCCACACAGGGGAGAAGTGTAAATACAATTATCTCATTCGTTAAAACGATGTAACAGACTGGTGTTAAGTCTCTTCCTCTGTGTTTTGCACAGCAAAATATAGGGGAGGTGTCCGCCGGACGGAGGGGTTAACTCTTATAGCTAAAAAGTTTATGAAATCTTTCCAACCCCTCTCCTCTATATTGCTACACGACTTCCCGTAAGGCTACGGGATACGGCAGGGGAAAAGGAGAAACGCAGCTCATCTCATTTGCTAAAATTCAGGTCTATCCCCACTAAATTTCTACTAAACCGATATTTCGGTTTTGTGAAATTGGGGATTCTTTTGTGAAGCGATAAAAAAGTAACAACCCCGCTTCACAGCGGAATTGTTACATAACCAAAATATATAGAATAGTTAATCGAAAAAAATAGTCTGTAATATTTACATGGGGCGATTAATTAATTGTGATACAAATATATCTAAATTTTATAAAGAACCAAAACAGTATCGACAAAAAGCGTAAACATGTCGCTTAACCGCCCGTTTTTTTTGTTATATGTCATATATTATTCGGGGATATTTATTTCCAAAGAAATTTCTTGTCCGCTTTTATTTTCGCCTACTTGTGTCGTTCGGGTGTAATAGACGACGAGAGGCCAACCGGTATCGGCGTGTATATAAGTGTCGTTTTGGTCTTGGGCCATAATAATCGGAATTTGAGAACTGTCAATCGGTTTTCTCCTGTCTTCTTCGGGTAGATTGCTCTGTATGAGTTCTATAAATTGTCTTATGGCTTGGTCGGTATTTACTATTGCGTCGCTGGTTATGCGAAAGGAACCGTTTTCGGGATCGACTTCATCGATCCAAAATGTTCTCATACCTTTACAGGGTGCACCACCGAGAAGAGATGGGAAATTTTCTTCGATTTGATATTCTTCGTTAAAATCCATTTTACAACCGTGATAGTAGAGTAGAAAGGATAGTTCTTCGAGTGCGGTGGATACTATGACGGTCGTGTCGCCCATCTGTTTGGACAGGGTGGATTTGAGAAACCGGAAGAGGGAATCTTTTTGCGCTTCGGAATCTTGTTGGGCGCTCAATGCTTCGGCCGTCATTTCGGCGGCTTTCAGGTAACGAGACCTCAGTTTGTCGAAATTGACAAGCCGTTTTATCGTGCCCAATTCGTTTGTCTCGACGATGACTGTGTCGTTGCCGAAAGTACGGCTTATTCGAGAGGTGAGTTCTCGGCTTATACTGTCCGAACCAGAGCGAATGGCGTTGGGAGTATCATAAACGGCTTGTAGCGTATAGCTGTTTTCGGTAGAGTCGATAATCGTGATATTTATCTTGGATATGGTTCTTTCCCACGATATGGTGTCTTTGCCCTGTATGTTGTATTTGTAATAATCGTACAGATAATCGTAACTGTCTCCTTTCGACCAATAGGCTACAACCTGTACCGTAGAATCGTTGAGATTGATTTGGGCAGATAATGTCGTTACTATGCAGACTAATAAGGAACTGAGAATGGCTTTGGTTTTCATAGTAAGTATGGGTTTGATGATTCGTATATCTTTGAAACCGTTTTATTGTAATCGACTTCAAAGATATACATAAAAATCTGATTGTGATTTTCTCTTTCCCCCTATTATAGTATATATAATATTATTATTTCTTATCGGAGAACGGGAGTTTGAACCCTTGTTTGTTCAAATAGCCTTCCATGTCGTAGCCCAAAGCTATCCGGTAATAATCTAAAATATGGGCGCACCAGTCGTTTTCGGAGGTCGTTCCGCTGCGGTGGCGATTATATTCGGATATGGTTCGGTCGTATTGTTCGAGCTCGGGAGCCATGTCGTCAGTACGGTAATGATTGTGGTGTATGACTAATGATAGCGGTTGTTTGGGCTTTACGTCGGGTTATTCTCTGGGTATGCCCAATGTGAGTGCACAAACGACAAACGTACCTTCGGGTAATTTTAGAATTTCGGCTATTTTCTCCGGATTGGCTGTACGAGCATAACCTACGCAGCAGCTACCGAGTCCGGCGGCTTGGGCTGCTACTACCGCATTCTGCATGGCTAGGGCTGCATCGATGATTCCTACCATAACGCCGTCGAGCGTATTCTCGAAATGAGGATTGTCGATTCTCTTTTTTTGTGCCAAGATGTCAATTTTATGATAGTCGGCGCAGAATACCAGTAAAGTGGCGCAAGTTTTAATTTGTTTTTGGTTTGTAATGGCGTAGAGCTCTTCTTTAATGGATTGATCGTCGATAGCTATTACCGAGAATTGTTGCCCGTTGTAACTTGTCGGGGTATTCGCGATGGCTCGATAGATGAAATCGAGTGTCTCGGACGGTATCTTATCGTATTCGTAGCGACGGACCGATGTGCGGTTCAGTAAAGTTTCTTCGATTGTTTTCATAATGAATGATATTTTGAGTTAAACGATTAAGTGTATAGAAAGGTTTTCAAGTCATTTGTTCCAGTTCTTTAAGTCCTGTCTGGAAGTAATCTTGTTTCCAGTCCTGAGGACGGATTATTTCTCCGTTCCAGACAACGATGTCGATGTCTAATGGAATTTTACCGGAAAGTTTCGATTCGGGGGTACGGCCGTGTGCCTTCTCCATCGTTTTTAAGACATTATGTAGTTCTTGATGGTCAGTATCGGTGAATATTTTAACTACGGCATTGAGGTAGTTGGGGCTTTTTATGCTTCCGCAAGCTACCGTTTCATAAATAGAAGAAGATGCGGCAACGAGTCCCATTTCCTGTAATTCGGCAAATGCGTTATTCATTTGTCGCAGTTTGTCGGGCGTGTTTGAGGCTAGGCTGATCAAAACTGTATTCATGACACATCTTTTAGGGAGAGTTGTATACGTTTCCGTTCTCGGTCGATACCGATGACACGGACTTTAACCGGTTGGTGCATAGAGACGATTTCGGCCGGATTGGAGATATATCGGTCGGCCATTTGCGAGATATGTACCAATCCGTTTTCTTTGATACCGATGTCGACGAAACAGCCGAATTGGGTAATGTTGGTGACTATACCGTTGAGAATCATTCCTTCTTGTAAGTCGTCTATCGTTTTGACTTTGGCATCGAATTCCATCATTTCGATATAACGGCGGGGGTCCCGGCCGGGCTTGTCGAGTTCGGCTATAATGTCGGATAAAGTGGGCATACCCACATCGCCGGATATGTAGTTTTTGAGGTCGAGCTGTTTTTTCAGCTCTTTGTTTTCTATCAGATCGCTTACGGTGCAGTTTAGATCGTCCGCCATTTTTTCTACGATGGGATATCGTTCTGGGTGGACGGCAGAATTGTCGAGCGGATTTTGTGCATGGGGAATACGAAGGAACCCGGCGGCTTGTTCGAACGCTTTGGCTCCCATGCGGGGTACTTTGAGCAAGTCGGTTCTTCGGGCGAAGTCTCCGTTCTCTTTGCGATAATCGACTATGTTTTGAGCGAGTTGAGGGCCTAATCCCGATATATAAGTGAGTAGGTGCTTGCTGGCGGTGTTTACGTTTACTCCCACGGAGTTTACACAAAACTCAATCGTTCGGTCGAGCGATTTTTTCAGTTTGGTTTGGTCGACATCGTGTTGATATTGTCCTACCCCGATAGATTTCGGGTCGATTTTGACTAACTCGGCTAACGGATCTATGAGTCTGCGACCGATAGATACAGCACCACGTACCGTCACATCGTGTTCGGGAAATTCTTCCCGAGCTACTTTTGAGGCGGAATAGATAGATGCGCCGCTTTCGCTGACGACGAAGACCTGTATCTTGCGGTCGTAACGGAGGTTTGTGACGAATTGTTCCGTTTCCCGTCCGGCAGTTCCGTTTCCGATGGCGATAGCTTCGATTTTGTAGCTTTCTACCAGCTGTGTGAGTTTGCGTGCAGCTCCTACCGAATCTTGACGAGGCGGGTGAGGGTATATGGTTTCGTTGTGTAGTAGATTTCCCTGAGCGTCGAGACAAACTACTTTACAGCCGGTCCGGAATCCCGGGTCTATCGCCAATACTCGTTTTTGTCCTAATGGTGGTGCTAA
Organism: Barnesiella intestinihominis YIT 11860; assembly: GCF_000296465.1. Classification (NCBI taxonomy): domain Bacteria; kingdom Pseudomonadati; phylum Bacteroidota; class Bacteroidia; order Bacteroidales; family Barnesiellaceae; genus Barnesiella; species Barnesiella intestinihominis. Next base: position 17,417 of record NZ_JH815205.1, on the reverse strand, counting down.
AAGTAATTGTCGCACGTTTTCCGCAAAAATTCGGATAGCTTCGTTGTCTGCCTTTTCTTTTGAGGCGGCGGCGAATTCACTTTCTATGGAAGGGCGCAGAAGTCTTTTATAACTATCTTTTATCGCTTTGTCGACAAGGTTCGACGTTTCTCCTGAGCCTTTGATAAATATTTGTTGTAACCGTTCTATCGCTGTATCGTCGTCGGGGGTAATAGAAACTCTGAGAATACCTTCATTTTCTCCTCGTCTCACCGCTAAGATTTTATGGGAAGCACAACGTCGTAACGGTTCGCTCCATTCGAAGTAATCGCGGTATTTATCGCCTTCGATTTCTTTCCCTTTAATGACTTTTGCATGGACGACAGCGCTGTGCTCGAAACAACGCCGAATGGTATTTCTGGCTCGTTCGTTCTCGGAGACCCATTCGGCGATAATGTCGCAAGCTCCTTCGACCGCTGTTTGCTCATCGGGGATTTCGGGAGTAACGAATCGGGCGGCACTCGTTTTTATCTTTTCGCTTTTTTGCGCCATGATGATTTTGGCGAGGGGCTCTAATCCGTGTTCCCGGGCTATCTCTGCACGGGTTCTTCTACGGGGTTTATAGGGTAGGTATATATCTTCGAGCTCGGTAATGTCCCAACAAGAATCTATGCGTTGTTTCAACTCTTCCGACAACTTTCCTTGTTCCTCGATTGTCGAAATGATAAATTTTTTTCGTTTTTCGGTTTCGCATAGTTTATTGTATGCTTCCTTGATATTACCTATTTGTACCTCGTCGAGGGAACCGGTAGCCTCTTTGCGGTAACGGCTGATGAAAGGAATAGTGGCTCCGCTGTCGAGCAGTTCGATTGTTTTTTCGATTTGTTTCTCGGCAAAACCCAGTGATTGTGACAGGAGCTTGTATATCGATGTATTCATGATTCTTTCTTTAATGTTATAATCGTGATTTCGGGGCGGGCGCCGATTCGCATGGGAAGGAATACACAACCGATACCTTCATTGACGTATAACATTTGATGTTTATCGGGGGCGGTATATAGACCGCTCCATTCGGGATACAAGGGTTCGGCAAAAGAATATTCGAATCCTTCCCAGCCTAATTTCAGCTGCATGGCGTGGGTGTGTCCCGATAAAGTGAGGTCGATGTTTGAGTGTGGAATAACTTCGTGTTTCCAATGCAGCGGGTTGTGAGAGAGCAGTATTTTGAAAACCGAATCGTTCAACGAGGAATATGCCTGATCCAATTTCCCGTATTGCGGGAAAGGTGGAAGTCCCCAATTTTCAACACCGATAAGGGCGATGCTGTCGTTTCCCCGGTGAAGAAATACCGAACGATTGTTCAACATCGTCCAACCCATTTTTTCCTCGTTGACGATGAGAGAACGGAGTGTTTGTTCTTTTTCTTCGGGGTTTTCCCAATGGAAATAGTCGCCGTAATCGTGATTCCCCAAGATAGAATATACTCCATCGGGCGCAGAGAGACGGGAAAGTTCGTTCATGTAAGGAGGCAGTTCGTTTCCTCGGCGGTTGACGAGGTCTCCCGTAAAAACGATAAGGTCGGGGTGTAGTTGATTAATGCGGTTTATCCATCGGGGCAAGTAATTGGCTGCGGAGCCCAAAGTTTCGAGGTGAAGGTCGGAGAATTGGACGATGCGGTATCCGTCGAAGTCTTCCGGCAAATTGGGAAAAGAGATTGTCCTGTAATTATATATGGGGTGTTGTCGGGCATAGAATGCGCCGTAGAGCATGGACCCGATGACATACAGGGCTAATGCCGTACCGATCATGTGACCCCATTTCCCTTTCTTCCTTTTCCATAGACGGGGGACGTAATCGAATAGAGAAAATATGGAGTAAAACCATTTGGGCATGTAGACCAAGAAGAAAATATAGAATATCCACATGGAGATATTTATATCGAGCTTCCCCGGAAAAGCGAATAGCCCCGTCACCCCTATACACACGAGAAGGAGAGTGACTAAGGAAAGGCCCCACCAAAGAATTTTTATCCATTTAGATTTATGACGAAAGTTGCGTCGAAAGATATAGAAATCGGCCGATAGAGCCAACAGTGGAAGTAAAATGAGAAGAAGGGGTAACCGCATATAATTTTATCGAATGTTGAGAAGGAAACGATGAGTGTTTTCAACGCAACACTCATCGTTTCCTTATTGTGTTGTCATTCAGGCTTCTTGCCCTAATGCTATCAATTGATTTTTCAACGGATTGGCATACATGGAGAGAATGCGCTCTTTCAGGAAGTCTTTGTCTTTACTCGTTACGTCGGGGATTTTTGCCAATTGTGAGTTCAGGTAATTGGCAAAAGTGGTTTGGTCTTTATTTGTGTAACGGTCGGCGAAACGTTTCTGTCCGTCGAGAATATCGTAAGCGATATAATTACCGGGATATATTTTATAATTGGTATGAATGGCCTTGTCTATTACTTTGAGTATGTTGGCCAGTAATTCCGATTTTTCGTCGATTGCCGATAATTTGTCGAGTTCGTCGTTGATGCACGGGGATATTTGAAAATGTACACGCCCCTTGAAGCCGAGTAGACCTATTTCCATGCTGTGCAAATCGTCTCTTTGGGATTTTTTAAAATCGGGATTGTCTCGTTTGAGCAGGAACTCGTGTGCTTTGAGATAGTCGCAGGGATCATATTCGTAGGATATGGAGACCGGAACAATGTTTATTTCTTTCAAATTATTGATGAGGTCTCCCTCTCCGGATATGCCTAACATTTTAATGAGAGATTCTTGTGTGCGGTCGTCGGAATCTTTCGAACGGCCTTCCCGTTGGGCTATCCATACCGATTCGTTTTTTTTCGTTATAGCGAAATGTATGTATCCCGATAGCTGTCGGGCGGCATCGAGCATTTGGCGCACGCCTACGTCTCGTTTGACGATAAAACTCTTGTTGAGCCGAACTAAATCGGATATCCAGTCGTATATGAGCAGATTGTTTCCGATGGCTATTTCACTGGTTTTTATTCCGTTTCGAATGAGTAGCAGATTGAGTAGAGAGGCATCGAGCACAATGTCGCGATGGTTGGACATGAATGTGTAGCTTTTTGCCTTATCGAGTACATCGAGATTGTTCCCGGTAAGTCCTTTGGTGGTTTTCTGAGTTAGCCCTTCTAGGAAAGAGCGCATAACCAGTAATTGAAAGTCTTTTTTGTTGTCGATAGTCAACAATTCTTGGCAGAATAGTTCGTAGTTAATGTCGCGGAGTACGTAACGAACAGCGTGCTCGAATCCGGGTTCTGTAACCAGAACTTTCATTTTGTCGTGAAATTCACTGTCGTAAAAAGGTCGAATATCGTCAAATTCTTTTGGGCATTCCATAACATTAATATTTTTAAGGTATAGAACCGTCTATTGTTTTTATTCTTATGTTTTATATATCTCGATTGGCCGTATAATTACGCCATTTGTCAAACAGCAAGGTCATATCTTGCGGTATGGGGGAATCGAAAAACATCTCTTCTCCTGTTACGGGGTGTTTGAATCCGAGTGTCTTGGCGTGTAGGGCTTGCCGGGGGCAAATTTCAAAGCAGTTTTGTACAAATTGTTTATATTTGGTAAAAGTCGTCCCTTTGAGAATTTGGTCTCCCCCGTAACGTTCGTCGTTAAAAAGAGTGTGTCCGATATGTTTCATGTGTACCCTGATTTGGTGTGTCCGCCCAGTTTCGAGTTTACACTCGACGATAGAAACATATCCCAATCTTTCTAAGGTTTTATAATGAGTTACTGCATGTTTGCCGAAGTCTCCCTCGGGAAATACGGTCATTTGTAATCTGTCTTTGAGGCTACGACCGATATTTCCGGTTATCGTTCCTTCGTCTTTTTCCATAATACCCCATACCAAAGCTACGTATTGCCTTTGGGTAGTTTTATTGAAAAACTGTAAACCCAAGTTTGTTTTGGCTTCGGGAGTCTTGGCTATGACTAATAATCCGGAAGTGTCTTTGTCGATACGGTGTACCAATCCCAAACGGGGGTCGCTTACATCATAGTCGGGGGTATCCCGGAAATAGTACGCCAGTGCGTTTACCAGTGTCCCGCTATAATTCCCGTGTCCGGGGTGTACGACCAATCCTGCCGGTTTGTTGACAACCAAGACGGTTTTGTCTTCGTATACGACATCGAGCGGTATGTCTTGGGGTATGATCTCGAATTCGTATCTGGGTCGATCCATGACGACAGACACGACATCGAGCGGCTTTACGCGATAGTTCGACTTGACCGCTTTCCCGTTTACGAGAATACAGCCGGCTTCGGCTGCCTGTTGTACCCGGTTACGGGAAGAACTTTCGAGACGTGCTACGAGAAATTTATCTACTCGTAATAGATTTTGTCCTTTGTCTGCCACGAACCGGAAGTGTTCATACAATTCCCGCTCACCTTCTTCTGCGATGATTTTGTCATCGGCTTCTATGTCTTCGTCGCAAGTGTTCATTGCATTCGAGATTGTTTAGTTAAACCAACTTTCATCGGTGAGAGGTGCTTCTTTCGCATTTTGTGGAATCTCGTCGATCGTCGAGTCGGGATATTCTTCGGGTATGCCGTCTCCCACAAGTAGAGTTAAGGAACTTCCCGCAGGAATTTTATCTCCTTGTTCGAGGTTTTCGCCTTTGTATTGTATACCGATAACGAGATCGGGGTATTCCGATGGTACATTTTGTGTTTTAATATCTGTCAACCCTACACTTTCTAAGGTGGAAAGAGCTTGGCGAAGCGACATATCGGAGACTTTTGGACAAGAAATCATTCTGGGGGAGTAAGCGTTGATCGATAGATAAATAATTCGACCGTCTTTTACTTTGCTTCCACCAGCAGGGGTCTGTTCGATGACACTGCCCGGAACCGCACCGTCGATAAACAGAGAGTCTATTATGTCGTACCGAAATCCTTCCCGATCGAGTATGCGTAGAGCATCGGGTAAAATCATTGTTTTGACCTCGGGGACAATGACCGCTTTCCCGTGCCGTGTATATAGCTTTAACCCGTATAGAGTGAGTGCTATCAGCAGAAAAAAAACGATAATCATCAATACTAACGTTTTGATTATCGGGTGCTTTTTGAAAAAATCAATTATTTTTCCCATAATCGCTTAGGTGCATAACTTATCTAAGATTTCACAAAGATAGGGAAAATAGCTTGCAACGGTGTTAACTTAATTATTTTTATGACAAAAAGATTTTGTCCTTCCAATATTTCTTTGGTGAAATGAAGAGCTGCATGATTCCTTTTTCGAATTTGAGGAAGAATATAATTTAACATTTATAACTTAAATAATCTGTCTGTTCTTGATTGATATTCGATAATGATTTACTTTTGCAAGAAAAAAATAAGCTTCTGTATATTATGAAAAGGAGTAATTTGGTATGGGTTGTTATCGCTGTTCTGGTCGTCGCATTGTTGGGAACCGGGATTTTCATATACATGCAACATAAAGAAATGTCCGATTTCAAGGAGCAAGTGGAGATCGACAAACAGCGGAGCGAGCTTGAAAAAGAATATAGCGATTTGGCTGCCCAATACGATCAGTTCGAGGGGCAGAAGATGATGTTCAATAACGACTCGTTGATCGAAAAGCTCGATGCCGAGAAGGTGAAAGTTCAACGATTGTTGGAAGAGTTGCGGACTGTGAAAAATACGAGCTCGGCTCGTATCGAGGAATTAAAGCGGGAGTTGACTACGTTGCGGGGAATTATGCGTCATTATGTGATGCAAATCGATTCGTTGAATGTCGCCAATAAGCAGTTACGGGAAGAGAATGCGAAGGTGACCCGGCGGTATAGAGAGGTAGCGCAAACAGCAAGTCAATTGAAACAAGAACGAGAGGAATTGACCGAAAAGGTAACATTAGCGGCAAAACTCGATGCCGTAGGTATTGTGGTGACTCCGATAGATTCGAGAGGAAAGACTGCAAAAAAAATTAAAAAAACCGATAAAATAAAGATAACATTCTCCATAGCCAAAAATGTAACGGCCGAAGTCGGTGAGAAATATATTTATGCCCGTATTGTAAAACCCGATGGAGATGTATTGGTGAAGGATAGGGCCGATGTATTTCCTTTTGAAGATCGTGAAATAAATTATTCTTGCCGAAAATTGATTGAATATACAGGTGAAGAATTGAATGACGTGACAATGTATTGGGCCGTGGAAGAATTTTTATATCCCGGGGAATATCGCGTGGATATCTTTGCCGATAACTATAAGATAGGGACTCGTTCGTTCACTTTGAAACAATAGCTTCCGCCTCTGTATTTGTTTGGAGAATCGGGCCGATGTGAAAGTATGGGTAAAGCTCTTCCCGATTTTATCGATATTTTGGCTTTGTCGATAATTTGTGGGGAGGCAGACTTGAATTTTAGCGATGAATCTCTTGTCGATAAGTGTATTCCTGTCTTCTTGGTGAATGGTTAAAAAGCGGCCGAATAGATTCTTGAAAAATTTAACCCCTCCGTCACTACGTGCCACCTCCCCTATATTTTGTCGTGCAAAACACCCCGCAATGCTGCGGGGCACGGCAGAGGAGTTTAAAAGTAACCCTCTATTCATTTGTGAAGTGCCCCCAAAAAGTTGAACAAGTTTAACCTAACCGGAAACATTTCACTTCATAGTTAGTACCAGATTATTCAACTCCTCTCCTCTATTGAAATCTCCGAAGTGAGTTTTAGCCCTCTCCCCCTGTGTCGCGCAGCAATAGGGGAAGTGCCCGCAGGGCGAGGGGGTTGAAAAAATCATATAATCTTTGATTGAGGGGTTAGAGGTATAAAAGGAGAAAATGTCGACTCAGTCGATATTTTGCGTAGAGAGATGATTCTTCTATGTATCTTATGAAGCATATTTTCGGTAGCATTCTATCGTTTGGTTATTGAGTTTTTTTCGTTCATGAAAAATGCTTTCGAAAATAGCTTTCGAATACAGCGTGGAAAAATTCAAAGCCGATTCTTAAAAAATAGTAAAAATAGAAAACTAAAATCTTTAAATATTTGTTTAATGCTAAACTCGGCGTATTTTTGCGGTGTAATGCCGGGTGCATTATTTTTTTAAGAAATAAAATTGTTTATGCAACTATAAGCAAAACAAGTATTAGTTCCGTTAAAGAAAAGTAAGAGATAAATAGAAGCGTATGAAAATAAATGGAAGCATATGGGCAGGGAGGGCATTGTTAGCAGCCTTCTTGTTATCTTTTCTGATGGGTTCGGCACAACAACCGGTTTCGCTCGATTCTTGCCGACAGATGGCATTAAAGAATAATAAGCAACTACGTATAGCCGAAGAAAAGGTGAAAGGGGCAGGCTATACAAAAAAATCGGCTAGGGGAGCTTATTTCCCGGGAATAGATTTTACCGGGTCTTATATGTATAATCAAAAGTCGATATCGCTTTTGGAGTCCGACCAATATTTGCCTACAAAGACATTCGATTTAGCCAGTCAAGAATACAAGTATAATGTGGTAACTAACCCGGCGACCGGGCAACCTATATTGAACAACGGGCAGCCTATACCGTCGACCGTCGCCATGATCCCGAAGGAGGCTTTCGAGTTCGATGTACATAATGTGTATGCCGGGTTGGTGACACTGACGCAACCTATTTTTATGGGGGGTAAGATAAAGGCATTGAACGATATTGCCGGATATGCCGAGAAGTTGGCGGTGTCGCAGAAGAATACGGCCGAGAAGGAAATTATTTATCAGACAGATGAGGCTTATTGGCAAGTGGTCTCTCTCGTTCATAAGAGAAAACTGGCCGAGAGTTATACGGCTTTACTCGATACGTTGAACCGGCATGTACAAGAGATGATAGCCGAAGGAGTTGCGACTCAGTCGGACGGATTGACCGTAGCCGTGAAGTTGAATGCTGCTCAGATAACCCTTGCTAAGGTCGATAACGGATTGGCTTTGTCGCGTATGGCTTTGTCTCAAATCTGCGGGTTGCCGGTCAATTCTATATTTACGCTTGAAGATGAATCGTTGGAGCGTGTAGCTCCGCAGGAGACTCCGTTGTCGTATAATATGGAGGAGGTTTTTAAAAATCGGAATGAAGTGTTGAGTCTTAATTATGCGGCGAAAATCTATGAAAAGAAGAAAAACTTGGCTCTTTCCGATATGTTACCCAAGTTGGCTTTGGTAGGGACTTATTCTTTTACCAATCCCAACGTATTTAACGGATTTAAAAACGAGTTCGACGGTATGTTCAGCGTGGGAGTAATGCTCAATATTCCAATCCTTCATTGGGGAAAGAACTACAATAAGATTCGTGCCGCTAAGAGTGAAGCGGTTGTTGCCAAGTTGGAATTGGCCGACGTGAAAGAAAAGATAGAATTGCAGGTAAGTCAAGCGGCTTTTAAAACTTCTGAGGCTTATAGAACTTATAAAATGGCTGTGAAAAATTTGGAGAAAGCCGATGAAAATTTGAGGAATGCGCAACTTGGATTTCAAGAGGGAGTACTTACGACGACAAATGTTCTTGAAGCTCAAACAGCATGGCTCGAAGCCCAATCGGAAAAAATAGATGCCGAAATCGATACCCGGCTTTGCGAGGTTTATTTGGCTAAGGCTTTGGGTACTATGAAATATTGAAAATAGAAAATATAAAAAATAGCAAAACAGATTTACAATGGAAAATCTAAGAGAAAAGAAAGAGCGCAGTTTGGTCGTAGGCCTCATTGCTTTGATTGTCATTATAGTTGTTTTGGCCTTGATCGGATTATTTTTGCTTAAACCGGAGCCCCAAATTATTCAAGGGCAGGCCGAAGCGACACAAGTACGGGTTTCAGGAAAGTTGCCCGGCCGAGTGGTCGAATTCATGGTAGAGGAGGGACAGCATGTTCTGGCGGGGGATACATTGGTACATATTCATTCTTCGTTGGTAGAGGCGAAACTCTCACAGGCCGAGGCTATGGAAACCGTAGCTAAGGCTCAGAATAAAAAGGTGGACAGTGGTACGCGTGTGGAACTGTTGAATTCTGCTTATGATATGTGGCAACAGGCTCAAGCCGGCTTAACGATCGCCAAGAAGACGTATGAGCGTATGCAGTCGTTGTATAAGAAAGGAGTAGTTTCGGAACAAAAACGCGATGAAGCCGAGGCTGCTTATAAAGCAATGGTCGCTACTGAAAGTGCGGCTAAATCGCAATATGAAATGGCAAAGGCCGGTGCGCAGGCCGAGGATAAGGCTGCCGCTGCCGCTATGGTCGCCGCCGCACAAGGTAGTGTCGCAGAGGTCGAGTCTATTTTGTCGGATTCTTATCTGACGGCTCCTACCGACGGTGAAATTTTCGATATTTTTCCGAATGTGGGGGAATTGGTGAGTTTAGGTGCTCCGATTATGAATGTATTGAAACTCGACGATATGTGGGTTTCGTTCAATGTTCGGGAAGATTTGTTAGAAAATTTGACTATGGGAGCCGAAGTACAGGCCATAATTCCGGCATTGGAAAATAAGGAAGTGACTTTGAAAGTATTTTATATTCGGGATATGGGATCTTATGCGGTATGGCGCGCTACGAAAGTTACCGGGCAATACGATGCTAAAACTTTCCAAGTGAAAGCCCGTCCGGTCGAACCGGTCGATAATCTACGTCCGGGAATGTCGGTATTGTTGAAAAGAGATAAAAAGTAAAAAGGAAGTTCTGTAACTTCGAGAATGTCTATATGTCAGAACGAATGGAATATCAAACGGGGCTTTGGGCTACTATTGTCCGGGAATTGAAACAACTGGTTTCGCGTCCTATCTATGTACTTTGTATGGTAGGAGCGCCGCTATTCAGTTGCATATTCCTGCTTTCCTTGATGCACGAAGGGTTACCTCATAAGATTCCGGTAGCGATTGTTGATCACGATCACACCTCTACGTCTAGGAATTTTATTCAACAGCTTGGATCTCAGGAGTCGGTCGATGTTACCTATAAGTTGAATAGCTTTACCGAGGCTCGGGAGTTGATGCAGTCGGGTGATATTTTCGGATTTTTGATTATTCCTGAGGATTTTGAAGCGAAGGCTATCGCCGGTCGTCAACCCGAGATTTCTTTTTATACGAATGATGCCTATTACATTCCTGCGTCGTTGCTATATAAAAGTTTCAAAACCATGTCGGTGTTAGCTTCGGGTGCAGTCGTGCGCCAAGTGTTACTTTCTGCGGGAGCCGAGGAGTCACAGATTATGGCTAAGTTGCAGCCGATAGCGACGGATATGCATGCGTTGGGCAATCCGTGGATTAGCTATTCGGTTTATCTGAATAATTCTTTCCTTCCCGGGTTATTGCAATTGATGATTCTGTTGGTTACGGTTTTCAGTATCGGATCTGAGATGAAACGAGCCACGTCGAGAGAATGGCTGCGGACTGCCGACGATTCGATTATTATTGCTATTACAGGTAAACTCATTCCCCAAACGATCATATTTTTTTCGATGGGGCTTTTATACTTGTCGTTGCTATACGGTTATTTGCATTTCCCGATGCATAACAGCATTTGGCACATGATTTTCGCGATGTTCTTGTTGGTTGTCGCTTCACAGAGTTTTGCGGTAATTATTATGTGTTTTGCGCCTTCGTTAAGAATTGGGTTGAGTGTCGGTGGTCTGGTGGGAGTCTTGTCTCTTTCTATCGCGGGATTTTCTTTCCCTGTGCCGGCTATGTATTTGCCGTTCCAAGCTATCTCGTATGTGTTGCCTGTACGGCATTATTTTTTGATTTATGTAGATCAGGCATTGAATGGAATACCTCTTTATTATTCGCGTGTACATTATGTCGCATTGATTTTGTTTGCGGTGGCATCCACTCCGTTGTTACCCCGGTTGAAAAAGGCTTTGATGCGTCAAGTATATGTACCGTGATGTAAAAATAAAATGATATGAAATTGTTTCATTCTATAAAAATAGGTTTGTCCGACATTTATTACATTTGGCGGCGGGAATACCGTGCTGTTTTTCATGATTTGGGAATCGTGCTGTTTTTCTTTGCTTTACCATTCGCTTATCCGATTGTATATGCCGCAGTGTATAACCCTGAGGTAGTGAGGGAAGTGCCTATGGTCGTCGTGGATAATGCCCGTACCCCTTTGAGCCGGGAGCTCGCTCGTGAGATGGACGCGACACCGAATGCGCATATTGTTTCGTATTGTGCCGATATGGACGAGGCGAAGCACATGATGTATGAAAAGCGTTGTTATGGAATATTGTTTATTCCGGAAGATTTCAGTCGAAAAATAGAGCGAGGTGAACAAAGTGTCGTTTCGTTCTATTCGGATATGAGTATTCTCTTGAATTACAAAGGTTTTTTAATTGCGTTAACCGATGTGACGATGAACCTCGGAGGAAAGTTACAGACTCAGGCTTTGGGTGGAGCCACGCAGGAACAAATCAATGTAGCGACACAACCCATTCCGTATAGCTCTATTAATTTGTATAATCCAGAGTCGGGTTTGGCATCGTTTTTATTGCCTGCCATATTGGTGTTGATTTTACAGCAGAGCCTTATTTTGGGAATTGGTATGATGGCTGGGGGAATTTATGAACATCGACAGTTACACCTGTTTTACAGTGGACGAGAACATATGCACAATAATGTATTGCATTTGGTGATAGGCAAATCATTGTGCTATTTTAGCTTGTATATTTTATGTACGGCATACATATTACATTTTATTCCGTGGCTTTTTAAATATCCGCAGATAGGTAGTCAGGTAGAAATTTATTCTTTTGCCGTTCCGTTCTTGTTATCTTCTATATTTTTTGGAATGACGCTATCTATATTTGTTCGAGAACGTGAAAGTTCTTTCTTGTTGTTTGTCTTTACTTCGGTTATATTTTTGTTCATATCGGGTATTACATGGCCTCGTTATGCCATGCCGGAGTACTGGAAGTGGTTGGGTGCTCTCATTCCGTCTACTTGGGGAATAGAAGGCTTTGTACGTATGAATACGGCCGGGGCTGGTATTTATGATGTGCGTCATGCCTATACGATGTTATGGATTCTGACGGGAGTTTATTTTGTGACGACTTGCTTGGTTTATAGGTATCAGATTTGGAAAGATAAAAAACGAGGCTTTTCGGGAGTGCTCGATTCAGGGGTAGATTAAAAGAACAGGTTAGTTATATAGATAGAAGCCGACATCTTAATAGATAGTCGGCTTTGTTGTTTTTTGTGAAATCCATCGATTTTAAAACGGTTTTGATATTTTATTATTATCTTTACGTCCCTTTTCTAAAAATATAACTTAAATAATAGATAATGAGCTGTATTTCACGTAACTGTTTGTTGCTTGTCGTTTTGACTTGCTTGTTTCCGTTCTTTGTATTTGCAGAGATTCCTGCCGGATATTATGATGATGCTGTTGGAAAAAGCGGTGAGGATTTGCAAAAAAGTTTGTCTACCATCTTAAACGATGCAACCGATGTAGGTTATAATGGCTTGTGGAATCTTTATAAAACGACAGATAGACGTTCCGATGGGAAAGTGTGGGACATGTATTCCGATGTAACGAACTATACTTTTGGAACCGATCAATGTGGCACATATGGGGTTGAAGGCGATTGCTATAACAGGGAGCACTCGGTTCCTAAAAGCTGGTTTAGTGAGCAGTCGCCTATGAAGTCCGATGTGTGGCATGTCTATCCAACCGATGGAAAAATAAACGGAATGCGTAGTAATAATCCGTTTGGAGAGGTAGGCTCTGGCGCATCGAGCTCAAAAAATGGATTTTCCCAATGGGGGAAATGTGTGACTCCCGGTTATTCGGGTACGGTATTCGAGCCGAACGATGAATATAAAGGAGATTTTGCGCGTACTTATTTCTACTTTGCTACTCGGTATCAAAACCGTATAACGAATTGGGGAAGTATATTTGTTTCTAATTATCCTCATATTATCGATTGGCAACTCAATATGTTACTTCGTTGGCACGAACAAGACCCCGTTAGCCAAAAAGAATTGGATAGAAATGAAGCTGTCTATGAGTCGCGTCAAGGAAATCGGAACCCGTTTATCGATTATCCCGAATTGGTCGATCTCATCTTTGGAGACAGTCGTAATATCCCCTTTATGCCAGATGGAGGAGATGCTCCGTATATCGAGGCTCCTCGAAACGGATCGACTGTCGATATGGGAATCGCTTCGGTGAATAGTTCTTCACCGGTAACGGTTCAACTGTCTGTTAGAGGACGTAATATCGAGAGTACTGTTTCGGTTGAAGTAGGGGGTAATGATAGTGAGTGCTTTTCGGTGAATCGTCGGGAACTTACAGCCGATGAGGTTAATAATGGAACGACTGTCGAGTTAGCCTATCGTTCTTCGGTAGTAGGTTCGCACGAAGCTGTTTTGGAAATATCGGGAGGTGGGTTAAAGTCTCCGATTATCGTTAATTTGAAAGGACAGGCTATCGATGATTTTGTCGCATTGCCGGCGAAGGATATTACGAAAAATTCTTTTGTGGCGGTTTGGACTCCGAAATCGGAAGCAACCGATTATGAATTGAATGTGTGGTACGACGACTATTCGTCGAGTGCTCCTGAGAAGGACATATTGGACGTGACGTTTTCGTCGAAGCCCGATTCGTGGACCTATGAGGGATATACTGCTGTTGAATCGGGAAAATTACGATTAGGTTCAGGTAAAGATGATGGTAGCGCCATTTCTCCGGTGGTCGATTTGTCGGCAGACGATGTGTCTATAACAGTGGAGGCATCGCCTTACAAAACAACCGATAATTCGGTTTTGTACATTCTGGTAGATGATGAACCTGTCGATGAAATATCGTTACCGGAAGGGACGGTGACGAAAACAATTCCTTTCAAAGGAGGGACGAAGTCATCGAAGATTACGTTCAAAGCAGAAAAAACCCATCGTGTCTATTTGCACAGCGTTAAAGTGAAAAGCGGCGGAGGTTCTACCCCTGTTGTTTTAGATGGATATCCTCGTCGGGTAGGAGATGTAAACGAATATATGGTATCCGATTTAACTCCCGCTGTGCAGTATCATTATACGGTGACTCCTTATATCGGGGAAGAGGCTCAGTCGGAGTCTAATACGATTTCGGTCTCTACGTGGTCGGCAGCTGTCGATGATATGGAGGCAGATCGTGTTTTGATATTTACCTCTGGGAATGTGTTGCATATACTCAATGCCCCGATGAATGCTGTTGCCTCGTGGTATACGATGGACGGGCGTTTGTGTGGCTCGCGGATTTTGCATAGCGAGGAGGTCGAATGGGAGTTGCCCGAAGGAATTTATATCGTGAGGGTTGTATCTCCGTCGTTACAAAATACGGTGAGAGTGCATAGCTCGCGTTGAGATTAGAAATCTGTATTATGAGTACTATGAAAAATTGTGCCCGGATAATTTTCGGGGTATTGGGCGTTTCGTTTCTGGGATTTCGGCTTGATGCCACAGTTCCTGCGGGCTATTATTATGCGGCCGATGGAAAACATGGAGCTGAGTTGAAAACTGCATTATGCGAGATAATAAGTTCGATGCATACACTCGGTTACGGCAGTGGGGAAGATGCCACGTGGGAGGGCTTCTCCCGAACAGACCGTAAAGAAGATGGCAGTGTGTGGGACAGGTATTCCGATGAAATACGCTATTTCGATGGCTTTAATGCCGTCGGGGGCATGCATATAGAGCACTCTTTCCCGAAAAGTTGGTGGGGCGCTTATGAAAATAATGCTTATAGGGATTTGCATCATTTGTTCCCGGCAGACGGATCGGCCAATTCCGCTAAAAACAATTTGCCGTTGGGTGAGGTCACGGGAGTTTCCGGCTTTGACAATGGGATCTCGAAGGTAGGAAAGAATGGTTGGGGAGTAGATTATACCGACCGTTGCTTCGAACCTGCCGACGAGTATAAGGGCGATTTTGCTCGTGCCTATTTCTATGTCGTAACGGCCTATGAAAACTTGTGTGACTATTGGCAGTCGCCTATGCTCGATAACAATACTTATCCGGTATGGAAAGAGTGGGCGTTGGACATGCTGTTGGAGTGGCATTCGCAAGACCCTCCGTGCGAAAGAGAGTTGGCGAGGAACGATTCGGTTTATACCATACAGGGGAATCGAAATCCTTATATAGATTATCCCGATTTGGTCGAGTATATATGGGGAGCTCATCGGGAAGACCCGTTCAGGTTCCCCGCAGAGACTCTCCCTTTCTTGGCTTTGCCTCGTCGGGATCAAATCATGGATATGGGGGTGATTATGTTGGGTGATAATAAAAGCGAACAACTTGATATATTGGGAAACAACCTCACCTCTCCTTTGTCCCTCTCGTGGGCGATAGGAGGCATATTTGAACTTTCCGATTACGAAGTGTCGGCACAAGAAGTGCACGATGGTTGTACAGTTGAAATATCGTGTCGAGAGCTGAGGAAAGGAGAATATCGCGATACGGTGATTATTTCGGGAGGGGGCATTGAGACCCCGTACCGCATACCGGTACAAGTAGTTTCAGTCCCTTCGTTTATAGAAACCTCGGCATCCGATGTTACGGCCACCGAGGCTTTGATACATTGGGTTAATTACCCCGAAGCTATCGATTACCAAGTTTCTCTTTGGTCGGGGAATACCTCTGCCGGAGATTTGATTATTTCGGCTTATGTCGAGGGAGCGGGGTATAATAAAGCGATTGAAATCTATAACGGAACAGGAGTCCCGGTCGACCTTTCTGCATACAGTTTGCGAATGGAGGTTAATGGCAGTGGTTCTTTCGTGAACGATACTCCGTTAGGAACTTCTATATTAAATAACGGAGAGACCTATTTATTATTAAATTCGCTATCGACTGATGGGGAGTTAATCGCTAAGGCTTCGCAGATTATTCCCGGGGGAGAAACTTCGCCTCTCAATTTCAATGGGAATGATGCTGTTGCGCTTTGTCGCGATGGTATAATAATTGATGTGGTGGGTGTTGCCGGGGAAATAGCTTATTGGGGGCAAGATAAAACGTTGTATCGCCGATCCGAGATAACACACCCTACATCGCGATATAATGGGAAAGAGTGGATATCGTCTCCGAAAGATGATTTTTCGAGGATAGGGCTTTTTCGTATGCAGCTTGACGACAAACGGGAATATATACAGACCGATAAGTCAATCGGGCTCGTACAAAACTATCGTTTTACCGAATTGCGACCGTTGACTCGCTACACCTATCAAGTGAGCGCTGTTATACCTTCGGGTATAGTAAAGGCCGCATACAGCATGCAATTTGAGACAGATTCTCTGGCTGTGCCGCAGTTGCTCGATGCCTCGGATATAACCGATAGTACTTTCCGAATAAATTGGGAAGAAGTTCAGGGAGCCGATAATTATGAGATAATTTGTTTTACACAGACCGGTGAACAACATGTTTATACTGAGGGATTTGACGAAGTAGATTCGTCCGGAAAACCTCTGCCCGATAATTGGGAGGGAACAGCTTCCGGTAATTATACATCTGTGGCAAGTAGCGGAGTGTCGGCTCCTTCGGTCGCATTGAAAAATACGGGAGAATATTTACAGACCCCTCGGTATAACGAGGGTATAGTAAAGTTTTCGTTTATGTATCGTTTTGCATCCTCCGGGACGGGATCCTACATTGTTGTTGAGAAAGAATCGGATAATAGTTGGACAGCTATTGATACATTGCGATATGTCGATACTTCTAAGAATTATCCCGAATATACCTTTTCGATCGATGAGCAGGTAACTTCGGTAAAAGTCGTTTATGCACATAAAGAAAAAGGAAACGTAGCTGTCGATGATGCTTCGATTACTTATGGAGCTTATGTTAAGGATATTTTCTCTCAGGAAAAGGTCGGGAATATTACGACTCATGTTATAGAGGGGCTTTCTCCTCAGACAGAGTATGGCTATCAAGTCCGTTCGGTATGTAAAGATGTTGTTTCAAATTGGTCTTCGGTACAGAGAGCCGTTACGGCCGATATCTCGGCTGTTACATCTGTTCGATCATGTGATCCGCTCGTATATGTGTCGGGACGGCAAATTATAATAGCGACTCTTTGTGGTTCCGAACGAATATCGGTTTACAATCTATCTGGGCAAATGTTATATGCAGTGGCTGCTGAGGGGAAAAACCAAATAGCGATAAATGTCGATCGAGGAATTTATATAATAAAAATAGAGGCGAGGAATAAAATATTCAATAAAAAAATAATTCTGTAAAATGCAGAATATTATATGGTTATATTTTATTAAAAAAATAATTCAAAAAAACATTGAGAAAAATTTGGATTGTAAGTGGGAAAGGCAGTATCTTTGCAGCACTTTCGCAAAACGGGGAGGCTGCGGGGCCGCCGTTGGAGAGAGAAGTTCATTGAAGGAATTGAAGAAGCAAGTGTAGTACAGGAAATAAGAGAGAAAGAAGTCAATTCGGTCAGGTAACGCTTCGAAGGTATAATAAA
>NZ_JH815204.1:972948-979427 GCF_000296465.1 Barnesiella intestinihominis YIT 11860 | reverse complement strand
GCGAGGAAATGGCGAGGCTGTATTTAATATGTCAAAGATACAAATTTGAAAGCGAATCACAACTCGAATCGTACACTTTAACGGCCTTGTTGGGCTGTATTTAATATGTCAAAGGTACGGATTTGAAATTAAATCATAATTAATTTAGTTGGATTTTAAACTGTTAATTTCTTATGTGTTGAGAATACCACGGATAAATACTATTGAATTACAGTGTTGGTAGGTGTGTTTTGTGTGGAAAAGCGTATCTTTGATAGCTCAATCAAAGGGATAATGAATGTATGGAACCGTTAGGTATTTGTCGTACGGCTTTTTATGTGTCTAAAAAGATCATGTGTGCCGTACTTATCGTATTTTCATTGAGAGGCAGAGCGCAGAGCAGTGTAATGATGGAGAAGGAGACTTGTGCGTTTCTTCAATCTTTGCCTGCGGGTTTACAAAAGACACAGGCCGATGCCGTGCGTCGCGCCATAAACGGGGATTGTACCGCTTTGATATCTGTGCGTAATTCGCGTAATACGAACCCTGAATCGAAAAGTGGGGTAGTGGCAACGGATATCGGAGGGTGTTATCGTTTGTATCGCCCTGCCGGATTCGATACTATTCCGTTGCCTGTGTTGATTTACTTACATGGGGGTGGCTGGTGTTTCGGGAGTATCAATAGTTGCGCTCATTTTTGTGCGGGGTTATCGTATAGGGCAAAGATTGCTGTGTTGGCCGTGGAATATCCCTTAGCACCCGAACATGCTTATCCTGCCGCCCTCAATGCTTGTACCGAGGCCGTCGCATTCGCTTTCGAGCATGCCGGGGAGTATGGCTTTCTTCCCGATCGGATATCTATCGGCGGAGATAGTTCGGGCGGGAATCTTGCTCTTGCTACGGCTCTTAACCTAATTCTTGCAAAGGATTCTCACTCTTGCCGCATGGACAGTGGAACGATGTGCTCTTCACTTTGTTCGCTCGTGCTGTTTTATCCGGTGACAAAAGCTTGGGCAGACGGTTCGTCTTCGTGGAAAAACTATGCCGAGGGATATGGTCTCGATGCCCAATTGATGGAGGCTTTCAATGCCGCATACATCGGTACAGGAGATGCTCGACAGCCTCTTGTCTCGCCGGGTGTAGCCGATGACGAGCTACTGAAACAGCTACCGCCGACGCTTATCGTCAATGCCGAGCGGGATATTCTTTTATGTCAGGGGAAGGAATTGGCGGCCAGACTTTCCGGGCTCGGCGTTGCCGTGAGCCATACGGTTTTGCCTCATACGGTGCATCTCTTTATCACCGTGCCGGGACAGCCTACGGCATTCGGGGAGTCTGTTCGTTTAGCCGCCGACTTTCTCACGTTAGAGTAGGGGAATCATTCCGTATCAGAGAGGTGGCTTTACAACTATATCGGGATTGAGACTCCTTAGATGATCGATGAATGCTTGCCTCTGGTTGGGAGACAAGACGAGAGTCTTTTTGTCGGCGAAGCGGATTTCTATCCTGTCCATCGATAAGGCCGGTGCGCTTAAACAACTATTGGTTTTCGAGATTTTCGTTATTCGGTCGATCGGGAAGGAGGACGACAAGAATATGCCGCATTTGATGTGCAGCGTGCCGTTGTCTATGGTGTAGCTCGTGTTACAGAATGGGTCGGCAATGAAAGCGGCCGTGACGACCAATAAGGCGAGGGCTATCCAAGAGAATTCGAACAGGAGCGGCAGGTAGGACAGAAGGACAATTGCTATAATGGCGATTAGCAAGCCTTTATCGACCTTTGATTTGTAAACAGTTTTCATTGTCTCGTAGGAGATTAGAATATCCCTCCACCAAGCATAAGGCGCAGTATACCCAAAACGATAGATACGATGCAGAGGGTTTTGCCATTGTCTGATTTGAGAATGGCACAGATGATGAGGAAAATGACCGATATGGGTATGGCCACCCAGTTGAGAAATCCCAATAGGGGAATAAATGCGACAAGGGTGATGAGCAGTGCTACGATACCTAAGAATGTTCCCATTGTTTTATGCTTTTTGTCGATTAACAAATGTATTTTGTGATTTGTTCCGGGGGATCGATGTCTTGTCAATCCATTCGGGTTTTATAGTCGTAGTAGTCGTATTCCCGCCAGATTTCCGCTTTCCCGTCGCTTTTGAGGCAGGCTATGGAGGGGTGGGGGATTCCGTTGAACATGGTTGTCTTGACTGTCGTATAGTGAATCATATCCTCGAATATGATTCGGTCTCCTATTTGTAATTCGTGGTCGAAATGCCAGTCTCCTATATAGTCGCCGCTCAGACAGGAGTTTCCTCCCATGCGATAGGCGTATGTGCCGGGTGCGGGTTCTACCGAGCCTCGTATCGCCGGTTTATAGGGCATTTCGAGACAGTCGGGCATGTGACAGGCAAAAGAGACGTCGAGAATGGCTGTTTTGATACCGTGGTTCTCGACTAT
This sequence comes from Barnesiella intestinihominis YIT 11860, assembly GCF_000296465.1. Classification (NCBI taxonomy): domain Bacteria; kingdom Pseudomonadati; phylum Bacteroidota; class Bacteroidia; order Bacteroidales; family Barnesiellaceae; genus Barnesiella; species Barnesiella intestinihominis. The sequence goes on along the minus strand of NZ_JH815204.1, from coordinate 976,988 downwards.
ATCGACTATGGTGGATACTAATGTACCGGTCTGCCAAGCGAACGCACTACCGGGTTCGAGAATGATTTCGAGGCCGGGGTGTCTTTGTTTGAAGCCCCGGAGGAGGTTAATCAAATGTGCGGTATCGTAATCCTTGCGGGTCATGAGGTGACCGCCTCCCATATTCAGCCATTTGATATGGGGGAGTAGATGCCCGAATCGGTCTTCGACCTGTGCCAAAGTCTTTTCGAGGTCGTAGGAGGTGGACTCGCAGAGGGTGTGGAAATGAAGCCCCTCCACTCCCTGCGGAAGTTCGGGCAGCTTGTCGGCGGTTATTCCTAATCGGGAACCCGGTGCGCAGGGATTGTAGAGGTCGGTTTCTACCTCGGAATATTCGGGGTTGATACGCAACCCGCACGATACCCGATTGCCGTCGGCTACTACTTGGGGGTAAAACCGTTCGAATTGAGTCAGGGAGTTGAAGGTAATGTGGCTGCTGTATTTGAGTATTGTCGGGAAATCCCGCTCGGTATAGGCCGGTGAGTAGGTGTGTGCCGGACTGCCCATCTCCTCGAATGCCAGCCGTGCTTCGTGTATGGAGCTGGCTGTGGAGTGCGGAATATATTCCCGTATGACGGGGAATGATTTCCAAAGGGCATAGGCTTTGAACGCCAGTATAATATTTACTCCGGCGGCTTCTTTGACAGAGCGAATGAGAGCGAGGTTGCGGCGCAATAGTTCTTCTTCGAGAACATAGCAGGGTGATGGTATTTGCGATAGCGTATCGTGCATGACGTATGAAAATTATTCTATGATTGTGAACTTGGCGAATTTGAGCAGGAGCTGTTTGCGTCCGACGTTTTCAAATTCGACGGTTATTTTGCAGTTGTCTCCCGTATCTTCTATGGCTGTAACGGTTCCGTTTCCGAAGCGGGCATGGCAGATGAATGTTCCTATTTCTACTTGCCCGGCAGCGGTTGCAACTGTGGATTGTGTCGTAGAATGGGTTTCACCTGTGGGTTTAGAGTCTATCTTGGTCAACCGTTTGCCCGGAGACGGAGCAGTGAATGGTCTCGGTGCAGGTGTGCGATCCGTATCTTCTTCGTTCCATCGGGAAGTTTTGCGCGGTCTTTCCGCATCGAATGGAAATCGGTTCCACGATATGGTTTCTCTGGGAGACTCCTGTTTGGTTTGTACCGGCATATCGACGTATCGAGAATCGAGGTCTTTGATGAACCGGCTTGGAGGGGAGGAGACCGTTTGTCCGTTACGATAGCGGGAGAGGGCATACGTGAGGGTGCAGTTTTCTTCTGCGCGGGTGATGGCCACATAGAGCAGACGTCGTTCTTCTTCGATTTCCCGTTCACTGTTTTTACTCATGGCCGAAGGAAAGAGGTCTTCTTCCACTCCAACAATGAAAACTTGTTTGAACTCCAATCCTTTCGATGCATGGACCGTCATCAAGGTTACTTTGTCTTGCTCGGTTTCATCGCCGTTGTCTTGATCTGTCGCCAAAGAAATTTCGGCTAAGAAATCGGATAGGGAGGTTTGTTCTTCTCCGGCTTCTTCGCGCAGGGCGCAAAATTCACGGACACCGTTCAAAAGTTCTTCGATGTTCTCTTGCCGGCTGATGTTTTCGGGAGTACGATCCGAGGAAATCTCTCCCCAAATACCCGACCGCTTGATAATCGTTTCCGCCAGTTCCGGTGTGTTCTTTTTATCGGCTTCGTAGCGTAATTCGTCTATGAGGTCCTTGAAGGTTTTCAACTTGTTCAATGTGCCGTTGTTAACGGCCAAGTTGTAGCCTATGGGGTCGGAAATCACATTCCATATACTGGATTCCTGCGAGTGTGCCCGTTCGATGAGTTTCGAGAGAGTGGTATTTCCGATTCCTCGTGCGGGATAGTTGATGACTCGTTTGAGTGCTTCTTCGTCATCGGGGTTTATCGTCAATCTGAAATAGGCGATGGCGTCCTTGATTTCTTTCCTTTGGTAGAACGACATGCCTCCGTAGATGCGGTAGGGTATGTTGCGCTTGCGCAGAGCTTCTTCTAATACACGGGACTGTGCGTTCGTACGGTAGAGGACAGCGAAGTCGTTGTAATCACAGTGAGTCGTGATGCGCATTTCGGCAATACGGTTCGAGACGATAAAGCCTTCTTCGAAATCGGAATAGGCACTTATTACTTGTACTTTGTTTCCTTGTTCTTTTTCGGAGAATACTTGTTTGGGTATTTGCTCCTTGTTCTTGGCGATGAGGCTGTTGGCCGCATTGACGATATTTTGTGTGGAACGGTAGTTTCGTTCGAGTTTGAATATTTTCAATCCCGGGAACTCTTTGCTCAGTCCGAGTATATTGTGGATATTCGCTCCCCGGAACGAGTAAATGCTCTGGGCATCGTCGCCCACCACGCAGATGTGGTTGTGGTCTTTTCCCAACTGGCTGACAATGAGGTGTTGGGCGAAATTGGTATCTTGATACTCGTCTACCAAGATGTAGGCGAACAGGTCGCGATAGTGTTGCAGCACGTCGGGGTGGTCCCTGAAAAGTATATTGGTATTGAGCAGCAGGTCGTCGAAATCCATTGCCCCCGACACGGAACAGCGTTGTCGGTAGATACGGTATATTTCGTGAATGAGGGGTCGTTTCGAACGAGTATCCATCTCGATAAGTTCCCGGTTTCGCGCATAGGCTTGCGGTTCGATGAGGGCGTTTTTCGCATGGGAAATAATCGCTTGCACGGTTGTGGGTTTGTATGTCTTATCGTCGAGTTGAAGTTCTCTGATAATGCTTTTTATAAGCGACAGGGAATCGGAGGCATCGTAGATGGTGAAGTCGTGACGATAGCCGATCCGGTCGGCATTGGCTCGAAGTATGCGGGAGAAAATGGAGTGAAACGTCCCTGCCCACAAGCGTTGAGCTGTCTCTGTCCCTACCAATGCGGCGATGCGTTCTTTCATCTCGTTGGCCGCTTTGTTGGTGAAGGTGAGTGCCAGCAGCCGGTAGGGTGGATATCCCATTTGCAGCAGGTGTGCTATTTTGTAGGTAAGTACTCTTGTTTTACCCGATCCGGCTCCGGCGATAACCAATTCCGGTCCATCGGTATAGAGCACAGCTTCGCGTTGCTGGTCGTTCAGACTGTTCAGAAAATCTTGTTCCACTTTTCTTTTCCTTTGCTTCGTGCAAAGATAGTGTAAAGGGTTAATAGAAACAAGCCTCGGTTTTGTCTGTGTGTTATCTATTTTTTTGAGAATCATACTTTCGTCATTGCATAACTGAGTTTTATTTCTTCTTTTCAAGTTCTGTATCGGTGGTGGAGTTTTATTCTTGGTTCGTTCTTCTCAGCAGCGAGAAGAACGAACCGTTCGGGCTGCTGTTTTTATTAACCCCTCCGCTCATTGCAGTGCGATACCCCCGCATACGGGGCACGGCAAGGGAGGAGTTTAGAAGTGGCTCTCTATTCATTTGCGATGAACAAAGGGAGGAAGCTATATTTTTCTAATTCAACCCCCTCGCCCTTTGGGCACTCCCCCTATATTCCCTTACAGAAACACAGGGGGAGAGGAGGGTTAACTCTATTACTTCCATTGTAGGTATTTTTAACCCCTCTCCTCGTCGCTACACTCCTCGGCTCTCCCCTATATTTTTTTGCGCCACACACCGCAATGCTTCGGGGCACGGCAAGGGAGGATTGTGATACAAAGGACTTTCTTTCCCTGTCAAAGAAAGTCCTTGTTACATTAATTCGCTTTATTTGTTCATTCTTCTTAGCAGCGAGAAAAACGAACCAAGAAGCGCCGCCGTTTTTATTAACCCCTCCGTCCTTGCGGACACCTCCCCTATATTTTGCGGTGCAAAACACAGAGGAGGAGATTGATAGTAACCCTCCGCTCATTGCAGTGCGATACTCCGCATACGGGGCACGGCAAGGGGAGAAGGTTGAATACTAATGATTTTCTTTCCCTGTCAAAGAAAGTCCTTGTTACATTAATTCGCTTTATTTGTTCATTCTTCTCAGCAGCGAGAAGAACGAACCAAGAAGCGCCGCCGCTGTTATCGG
>NZ_JH815204.1:971208-972573 GCF_000296465.1 Barnesiella intestinihominis YIT 11860 | reverse complement strand
GGTCGCCGTCGGGGTCTGCGGAACTCGCTCCGCTCGGACAGTCCTCGCCCTTTTTCCTCCGTCTTCCTTGCGACTTCACCGCCCGATAAAGGCGGGGATTTAATTCGTGCTTTTGACGGTCTTGAATCTTTTTGTTGATACGACATGACGTTTCGCTCCATATTTTGCATTAGCAAAACACAGAGGAGACGAGAAAATAGCGAGGCATGGTAGGGGAGAAGGGTGACTTCCTGTTTCTGCTCATCGAAATCGAGAGGGAAAAAGAGGGGATTGGGTTCACCCTTCACCCATCGGATTTATTCTCTTCTGTTGCAATCGAAAGAGGATCGATGGAATCCGGGTGCAGGTTCTCCAATGGGATTACCGGCAGGAGCGCCGCACCAGATGCTCCCGGATAGGGGCGATAAGGGCTGCGGGGTGTGTGCCGGGATTCCGGACCCGGCTGTCGTATAGTCTTCTTGCAGGTCCTTATCGGTTTCGTGAGCGGAGGCCGGTTGCACGGATTCTTTTTCTTCGGCTTCGTGCGTTTCGGTTTTCCTTCTGAGGGCTTCCCGACGGCAGGCTTCGAAACGTTCGCGCTCTTCCCGTTCCTCGTGTGTGTCGAAGATTTCTTCGTGGTCGACGAGGAACTGTGTGGACTCGATGTCGTATAGTCCGGCTTTTCGGAAGAGTTGGTTGCGTTTCTGATAGTGCCAAGCGAGAGTTCCTTCGGCCAGCATTTTCTTCTTGTCGTTTCGTGGCCGTTTTCGCTCTTGGGAATGTCTTTCGAGCTTGTCGATACAACGAATGACGGCGAGCATGGTGAGCCTGTCCCGACGGGGGTCGAGTTCGAGGAGAATCTTGTAGTATTTGATGAGCGCTACTTGTCGGTAGTTCTCGATTTCACCTCTCAGGTCTATGGTCGTTTCGAATCTTGTATCTATCATCGCTCGTTTGATTTTTTTGCGAAGGTAGGATAGTGGGATAGTGGAATTATGGCATGATTATACTTTCTCGTTTATTTTTCTCAGTAGCGAGAGGAACGACCCCGGAATTATCACCTCTTTTTTATTAACCTCTTTTTTTCAACCCCCTCCGTCCTTTGGACACTCCCCCTATATCGTTGCACGACACAGGGGGAGAGGAGGTTTACCTCTATTACTTTCACTACGGGTGTTTTTAACCCCTCTCCTCGTCGCTACGCTCCTCAGTTCTCCCCTATATTTTCTTGCACCACACCCCGCAATGCTTCGGGGCACGGCAGGGGGAGAAGGTTGAATACTAATGATTTTCTTTCCCAGTCAAAGAAAGTCCTTGTTACATTAATTCGCTTTATTTGTTCATTCTTCTCAGCAGCGAGAAGAACGAACCAAGAAGCGCCGCCGC